>JBCBQE010000153.1:0-10178 GCA_039820385.1 Cyanobacteria bacterium J06635_10 | reverse complement strand
ATCTTTTAAAGTAAGTAAAATACTTTCTTTTTTGCGAATGCTGAGATTTTTTCATTTCAGAAGATAAAACGGAAGTATCAATCATATAGTTGAACAATAGTTAATTCACTCTTTTTTTTCCTAGTAAGTAAGTCGGCATAAATAAACCAAACTATATTAAAGAATGTAAATTGAGTTAAAAGCCTTGTTTCTACTCACTATTCACTATTCACTATTCACTATTCCCAATTACTATTTTCAACACCGAGCTACTTAATTTGTAATTCGTAATTTTTTTCCATCCTAATCGTTACGATTCGCAGTTTTTTGTTGTGCTTCGATTTGGGTTTCTAATTTTTGTATCGCTTGCAAGTGAGATTGTTCTAATTGATAACTCATCCAAAATAAACTACCACTAAAGACAGTTATCGTAGTAACTAAAACGCCGATTAGCACCCTGACTTGGGAACGCAGGTATTTTACTTCCTGACTTTGAGATGTTTTTGATACAGCTAATGATGTGGATTTTTCAATTTGACTTTCTACAACAACTTCTGATGTTATTTTTGCCTCTTTGTTAAATGTAACCTGTTCTTGCAGCCAATTTACAATTAATTGAGGACAATTTTTTTTAAACCAATGCCAAGCAATTATCTTAAAGGCTGACTTGGGCATTTTGGCTATCAATTTCAATGTTTTATTGACTGTCAGCGAGTTACACTTATTGTTAATTAAGTTATGTGAAGCAATATCATAAAGATAATCTAATATTGGTTTAATAGTTAATTCTTCTCGATGCACCATACTTTCTAGCAACAACAACATATCATGTAAACGTTGTTCATCTAAGTGTTGTTCTGCTACAAGTGGTGGTAATTTTGTAGTTTTATTAGGAGATGCAGCCATAATATTTCACCTAGCTAAAGCTTAGGCTTGTAATTGAAAAAAATGGGTGTCAAGGGTTCCCATTAAAATTTTTTTTAGAAGAAAAAAATTTAATGGGTGCCCGTCAGTGAAAAATCGTATATGTATCGTATATGTAAAGACGTTGCAATGCAATATCTTTACATATTTATTCATTATTAGTCGTTAAGACTTATAAATCCTAACTAACTTCGAGTGCGTTACTTATTAAAGTTAGTCGCCACACCTAAAACTGCGGTAAAATCTCTGTCATCAAAGAATCCAACGTTAACGCTACCAACTGCGGTAAGACGCTTATTAATACGGTAGTCTGCGCCAGTAGTGACAACGCCGCCAAACTGTCTGCCATCGGTAGTTACACCAGCACCTCCACCGACAAAGGGGCGCAATCCACCAGGAGTTTGACCAAAATCATAGGTTACAGGTACATATATTGTGGCATGGCGTTCGCCTTCTTCAAACAATTTACTTGTTGCTTTTGGGCGTACTGAAAAGCGGTTGTTAATCGAAAGTTTGCTTTCAAATGCTGCACCGCGATTGGAAGCACCTATACCAAAGTAGTTGAGGGGCTCCTCTGGAGTTTTTTCTTGAGCGAAAGCGGTTTTAGGCACGGCGATCGCAACTGTGCAAGCAACTAAGGAAATTAAAGAAGCAACTCTGAATTTCATGATTATTTACCTTAAAAAATAGTTTTTTGTACGTTAGTCATCTCTGTGGTATTAGAAGCAATGCCATAATTACTTCTGTTTACAGACAGGGTTGTATTTACATTGAAAAGAATTTTCGTACTATAATTACATTCGTCTCATGGGAGCCCTTGACGATGAAAATGTAGACGATTGCAACTATGTCGTAACGTAGATTAGATTAAAGCAGTTCCCAAATTTGCATACTCTATTCGGCAAGGAATATCAAAACGATCGCAAGAGTGTCGAACAAGTATTTTACTGCTTAAATAATCTTTTTGCTATGGGTTTGGTTAAAATTTCTTAGTTGCTAACTTTCTTGTAGAAATCATACTTAAAGAAAGTTAAAGTACAGCTTTCGCCAAACTTGCTGCGGAAAATGTGTATGTATCGTATTTGCTTGTTATCTCAAAGCAGAAGATGTTTCTGCTTAATCGCCTGTATTCACTTTTTTTGACCGCCTTTTAACGGATTAATGTAAGTTTTCAGGGATTCCTCCCTGATGTATATAGATATATCGTATCGTAAATTCGCGCTGTGGTTATTGTATGTCACTTTTATAACTGGCATATAAATGAAGATTGAAGGAAATCTGACTAAGTAAGTAGTGAGAATTAAATATGTAACTATGCCCGCCGTGAGGGGATGGGGGTGAGGTTGTATCTTAAATCTAATTATGGCTACCTACTTAAAAAGATTGAATAGAACATTTTAAAATTCAAAAATATTATTTTTGCTACTTATATTCCCATAAAATTACCCGAACCTATACCCCTATTTTTTTTGATAAATGATATAAATCCTTTAATATTCAACAATTCTTAGTATGAGTACATAACATAATAAGGATGAAAATAGCTGTCACTCACAATAATATATTGGTATATCAATGTTTATTTTATCTAAACTAATTAAAACTTTGAATTTAGAATCACCGAAAAAATTCCCGGAGTTAGAATTTTGATCGGGTATTTTTCATGTATAGAAAATAAAGATTATGAACAAGTTTGCAACTATTGATGGAAATGAAGCGGTGGCTCGCATTGCTTACCGTTTGAATGAAGTAATTGCCATTTATCCCATTACTCCCTCTTCGCCAATGGGTGAATGGGCTGATAATTACACATCTGGTGGCAATCCCAATCTCTGGGGTACTGTTCCCAGTGTGATTGAGATGCAAAGTGAAGGTGGTGCTGCTGCGGCGGTACATGGTGCTCTACAAACGGGTTCCCTGACTACTACCTTTACTTCTTCTCAGGGATTGCTGTTGATGATTCCCAATCTCTACAAAATTGCCGGGGAACTCACCAGCGCCGTTATCCATGTTGCAGCTCGTTCGTTAGCTACCCATGCTTTATCGATTTTTGGCGATCAAAGTGATATAATGGCAGCTCGAGCCACGGGCTTTGCTTTATTGTGCTCGGCTTCGGTACAGGAAGCTCATGATTTCGCTCTGATTTCTCAAGCTGCGACTCTCAAAGCAAGAGTACCATTTCTTCACTTTTTCGACGGCTTCCGCACTTCCCATGAAATTCAAAAGGTAGAACTCATCCCTGAAGTTGATTTAAAGGCTTTAATTGATGATGAATTAGTATTTGCACATCGAAACCGCGCTCTAACTCCCGATAATCCCGTTTTGCGCGGTACTGCACAAAATCCCGATGTCTATTTTCAAGGCCGCGAACGTATCAACCCTTATTATGATGCTTGTCCGGAAATTGTCCAACAGGTAATGGATCAATTTGGCGATCGCACTGGTAGATATTACCGTATATTTGAATACTATGGTGCCCCAGATGCGGAACGGATAATAGTATTAATGGGTTCCGGTTGCGAGACGGTACATGAAACTATCGATTATCTTAACTCTCGCGGTGAAAGGTTAGGTGTGGTTAAGGTAAGGTTATATCGTCCTTTTGATGCTAGTTTATTTATCCAAGCTTTACCCAGCACCGTTAAATCAATTGCTGTTCTCGATCGCACTAAGGAACCAGGTAGCGCCGGAGAGCCGCTGTATTTAGATGTGGTGACGGCGATTTATCAAACTTGGAGAGAAAAAGGCAGTTTTCCCTCTATAATTGGTGGTCGTTATGGTCTTTCTTCTAAGGAATTTACCCCGGCGATGGTAAGGGCTATTTACGAGAATTTAGCTCAGGAAAAACCGAAGTCTAATTTTACTGTTGGTATTAATGATGACTTAACTAATACTTCCTTAACTTACGACGCGAGCTTTTCAATCGAACCCGATAATGTTGTCAGAGCTATGTTTTACGGGTTGGGTTCCGATGGTACTGTCGGAGCGAATAAGAACTCGATCAAAATTATTGGTGAGGAAACAGACAATTATGCTCAAGGCTATTTTGTCTATGATTCTAAGAAATCGGGTTCGATGACGGTTTCTCACCTGCGTTTTGGTTCTCAGCCAATTCGTTCTACATATTTAATCGATGAAGCGAATTTTATCGGTTGCCATCAATGGACGTTTTTAGAAGGAGTAGATGTACTTAAAAGTGCTGTATCGGGTGCGACATTTTTATTAAACAGTCCTTATGATGCCGAGACTGTGTGGGAACATCTGACTGGGAAGATTCAGCAGCAGATTATTGATAAGCAACTAAGATTTTACGTCATAAATGCCAATCAAGTTGCTCGCGACAGCGGCATGGGTGGACGAATTAATACGATAATGCAAACCTGTTTCTTTGCTCTAGCTGGTGTATTACCCCAAGATGAAGCCATAGAGAAGATTAAATACGCCATTAAAAAGACTTACGGTAAAAAAGGCGATAAAGTCGTAGCGATGAATTTACAAGCGGTTGATAATACCCTGGTAAATTTGCACAAAGTCGATGTCAACAAATGTAGAGACGTAGCAGTGCTACGTCTCCCAGATAATTCAACATCTCAAGAGTCTGCACTTCAAATGATGATGACTTTGCGGGGAGACGAATTACCTGTAAGTGCTTTCAGCCCTGACGGTACTTTTCCTACTGGTACTTCTAAGTTAGAAAAACGTAATGTAGCTGCTTTGATTCCTGTTTGGGAACCAAATGTCTGCGTACAGTGTGCTAAGTGCGTCATGGTTTGTCCCCATGCTGCAATTCGCGCTAAGGTTTACGAAAAAAATGAATTAAGTAGTGCTCCTAGAAGTTTTAAATTTACGGATGCTAAAGATAAAGCCTTTAAGGGAGAAAAATTTACCATTCAAGTTGCACCATCTGATTGTACCGGATGTAATATTTGTGTTGATATTTGTCCGGCGAAAGATAAGACAAATCCCGAGCGTAAGGCAATTAATATGGAACCCCAGTTGCCTTTACGAGAGCAAGAAACAGAAAATTGGAATTATTTTCTTAATTTGCCGAATCCAGATCGAACAAAACTGAAATTGAATCAAATTCGCCAGCAGCAACTACAAGAACCCTTATTTGAATTTTCCGGAGCTTGTGCTGGATGTGGCGAAACACCCTACTTAAAATTACTTAGTCAGCTATTTGGCGATCGCGCGATTATTGCCAATGCGACAGGGTGTTCATCTATTTACGGTGGAAATCTGCCGACAACACCTTGGACAAAAAATACCGAAGGAAGAGGCCCCGCGTGGGCAAATAGTCTATTTGAAGATAACGCTGAATTCGGCTTTGGGTTCAGGTTATCGGTTGATAAGAAGGCGGAATATGCTGGGGAGTTGTTACGAGATTTAGTTAATGGAGAAGATTCTAAGGGCTTAATTTCTCAGGATTTAGCTGAATCGATTTTGCATGCGTCACAGAATACAGAAGCTGATATTTGGGAACAGCGAGAAAGGATTGGGTTATTAAAACAGAAGCTGGCAGAAAATTCCACAAATCCCAAAATCAACAATCTCAAATCCCTTGCCGATTATTTAGTTAAAAAGAGTATTTGGATAGTTGGTGGCGACGGTTGGGCTTATGATATAGACTTTGGTGGACTCGATCATGTACTTGCTAGCGGCCGTAATGTTAATGTTTTGGTAATGGATACCGAGGTGTATTCTAACACTGGCGGTCAATCATCTAAATCTACTCCAAAAGCAGCAGTTGCGAAATTTGCCGCTAGTGGTAAGCCTGCGGCGAAGAAAGACTTAGGAATGATTGCCATGACTTACGGGAATATCTACGTCGCGAGTGTAGCATTAGGTGCAAGAGATGAACATACCCTCAAAGCATTTTTAGAAGCAGAAGCATATGAAGGGCCATCATTAATCATTGCTTACAGTCACTGTATTGCTCACGGAATAGATATGACAACGGCAATGAGCAATCAAAAAGCCTTAGTAGAATCGGGAAGATGGTTGTTGTATCGTTACAATCCCGATTTAGTTAAACAAGGTAAAAATCCCTTGCAATTAGATATGCGTCAACCGAAAAATTCCCCAGAGGAATCGATGTATAGAGAAAATCGGTTCAAAATGTTGAAGAAGAGTAAACCCGAAATTGCCAAACAATTAATGGAAGAAGCGCAAGCAGAAGTAAATCAGCGTTGGAAGATGTATGAATATTTAGCAACGAGGAAAGTAGATATAGAAGAATAGTAAAATCAATTTTTTGATATTTTGTAGGGTGTGTGACACTTCGAGCAATTCTTTCGGTAACAATCAGAATTATGGTGTCACGCACCAACTTTATATCGTAATCCCAATTCTGTGTGAGCGCTAAATCACAGTCACGGGCTATAGCTACAAAGCCAAAACAGCGGCTAAATTAAGCGCATCTTGATACAGAAAATATATAAGTTCTGTATATTTTGTAGAGTGCCGTGAGTAGAAGAATACGGCATCATTTTTTTTGTTTAAATAATGAAAAATATTAACTGCTCTCATACCTGAAAATAGAAAGTTAAATAAACATTTAAAATTCTATTTTTAACTCTAACTTAAAATAATTTTAACTTTTTTAAGATAATTAATTTCAAATTACAGACTCCGAACTCTAACTGATAAGTATTTAGTTCTAAAAATATTGATTTATCTACGAAAGCGAATAAAAATATTGTATCTTTTATACTTTAACTAATAGCTTATATGTATTTAAATTGGTATTGGCAAAAGATAAGTGTACTTAAAAACTTTTAAATAGCTTGTACTTGGAAACGTCTTTGAAATTGAAACATTAACCCTTGTCTCAATTCTATATTTAATCTCAAAGCTCATAATCCATGAATTGAGAATGCAAGATGTTTACGCACCAAGGTTTTTGCCGTCTTATTACCAATCTCGACAGATTGTGTATTTCATTCTCCCAATAGATATTAAAAGGAATATTTCATGATCAAGAACGTCTTTGCCTTAGTATTGGTATTATGTCTAACCTTATTTGGCTGTAGTCAGCCAAGTACAGCAACCGATCCTGTTACCACTACCGATACAACCCAAACCACCGAAACTACTCCCGATACCACCGAAACAACTCCCGATACCACTGAAACCACCGAAACCACTCCCTCACCCGCACTCCTATGTCAAGCTGCAATTGATGAAGCTAAATCTGACATCGGGGATGTTCCCGGTGTCGTTTTTAATGAATCTAAAGAATCGGATATCAGCAATTTGTACGAGGATGCACCAAAAGAACGTTTAGAACAATATCAGTATACTCTTGGTGGATCTGGTGGTAGAAATATTTTGAATTATTCGCCAAAATTAATGACTGAAGTTAGCACTAATATCATCAATAATTGCGGTAAAATCGGTTCTGTCAAATTTGAACTAAGTGAAGCTGACGAGCGAGTTGCTAATCATAAACTAGTTTATGGTTTGGTTGATGGTTCCGTCAAAGAATTTGAATGTGTTTCACCATCTGAAGAAACATCTAAATTGAAGTGGGGACAAGCTTCCTGTTAGTATCATCTAACTATTAAACAGAGCATATTAACTGTTTAATAGATATGTCTCAATGAAAATTGAGAAACCCGGTTTTTTGAAAAACCGGGTTTTTTAATACCTCAAAATCTGTGGATAGGGAGATTTAAATTAAAGTACAGTAGCTTGCCCTGTTTGCAAGGCTTACTAGAAATTAGATAAGTAAACCCGAAGTTACAAAACAAATTGAACCTTCTATGCAACCAAGTATTAGGCCAATAAAAATTGATTTACAACAGCCAGAGAATAATGTTTGGTAGATAATTTCATACTTTTGCAGCAAATGCTTGGTTTTTTCAAAAAAATAAATTTTGTGACTGTAATAATTTTAATTCAGTTACTAACTGCGACTTCATCTCTATCTAATACTGTATTTGCCCATAGCCACAAATCATCCGCTGTTCTGCCAATGCAAAAACAACAGGATATTACTGCTAGATTTGGGGGACTTGATAGTAAAAAATTGTCAGAAATAGCTAGGTCAATTACTGTCAAAGTTTTGGTTGGAGAAGTTTCCGGATCGGGAATCATCATCAGACAGGCTGGAGGGGTTTATAAAGTCCTAACAAATGAACATGTGTTGGATCGTGGAGATAAATATCAAATTGTGACTTCTGATGGACAAATTTATCCAGCATTTATTAACAAACAAGTAAAATTTAATGGTAATGATTTAGCATTATTGGAATTTAATAGTAATAGAAATTACTCCGTCGCATCCATTGACAGTTTACCAAGTCTCAAGGTAGGAGATGAAGTATTTGCTGTAGGTTTTCCACAAGAATCAGGAGAATTCAAGTTCACAACAGGACAAGTAACAATTACAACCAAAATAGCTTTAGAGGGTGGCTATAAATTGGGTTATACTAATGATATTGAAAAAGGCATGAGCGGTGGTCCAGTACTAAACAACCAGGGCAAAGTTGTGGCAGTGAATGGGATGCACGCCGAACCGATTTGGGGTAATCCTTACACCTATGAAGATGGCTCTAAGCCTTGCCCATCAATGCGAAAATTAATGGAACGTTCAGCTTTTGGAATTCCAATTGAGATATTTCACCAATTAGCTGATTCTCGTTTATCTAAATTACCAAATACTTCCGAAAAGTCCTTTCCATACATCTCTTATTCCACTTTGTTGTTACAGCAGCAAGCATCTATCGCAACAAGCTGTACATCTGATAGAAATTAGCCGTTCACTTTAGAGAGATTTGAATAATGAAGTTTGATTATTACTCGCCAATCGCTTGCATGAGCGTAGTTTTGGTGATGGCACATTCGCAAACTGTGCAAGCTCTTAGCCCCAACCAAATTAGTAATATAGCCAAAGAAATAACTGTTTTGATTGACGGACAAAATCCTGCTTCTGGGGTGATAATTGCCAGAAAAGGTAGTATATATTATGTTTTGACTGCTAAACACGTAGTCCAAGTACCCGATGAATATGAGATTGTCACACCTGATAAGAAGCGGTATCGGCTGAATTATAATACCGTCACAAAAATGCCAGAGGTAGATCTCGCAGTTGTGCAATTTAATAGCGATCGCAACTATAAAATTGCCCGTCTGACAGACTCCAATGAAGCAACAGAGGGTAGCCCAGTTTACATTGCTGGATGGCCTAACCCCGGAAGAGAAATCAAAAACCGCATTTATCAGTTTACTACCGGACAAATTTCTGGTCGTCCAAAACCAGCTTTGCGGGATGGTTACGGTTTAGTTTATACCAATATCACCCGTGCTGGGATGAGTGGAGGTCCGGTATTAGACCTAAATGGACGACTGATAGGAATTCACGGGCGAGCAGAAGCAGAAGCAGAAGAAATTAGAATCAATGAATCGGGATTAAATAGGAGTTGGAAAATAGGCTTTAATTTGGGAATTCCCATCAATATTTTTTTAAAACTAACTCGCCGAGTCGGAATTGATTTAGATTTGCAAATTCACAATAGTGTCGAGGCTAATTCACCATCTTCAAGCAGCTTTACTCGTCCCGAAATCATTCGTCCTTCTAATTCCATCAACACACCAGTTTGTGCTGGTAGACGTTGCTAAATTACTACTTTTAAGAACTATGTTGAAAAAATTTTTAAAATCGGGTTTTGCCATTGCTGTTTTAGTTGCAGCACAATTGAATCTAGCCACAGGTAATGCGATCGCTCAACAAGCTGAAGCATCTTTAGAAGAAGATAAACTTGATACTATTAGGGGTATTAGATGGGGTGGTCGAGGTTTACCTTACAGTAAAGTTACTGATATAAAAGATAGCCTAATCGGTAATGTTTTAGGAAGAGTTGTTTTAGATCGTCATGGAATTGACCGCAGTTATGGTAGCACTTTTATCAAATCCCCTTTTAGTTCACCAGAACCTGTCAAAATTGTATTTGTCTCTCTATGGGGTAGTAAAATTGACGGCTGCTTTGCAGAATTAATTATCCAAGTTGCCCCCCCTTCGCAACGTAGTAATTCTCAAGCATCTACTAATGCATTAGTTCCCAAGATTTTACAACTAGGGGTGAACGGTAAGATTATAGAATTGGTACCCCAAGCAAGCGCTAAACCCAGAATTTATAGCAACAATTATACTTATACAGAATACAAAAATGATGCCAAATTAAAACGCTCTAGCACTTGGTATATGGCGCGTAATTTGTTCCGCATTGATGCCAATGTTGCTAATGTATTAAGAAATGCACCCGAGCAAGAAG
>JBCBQE010000152.1:0-10179 GCA_039820385.1 Cyanobacteria bacterium J06635_10 | reverse complement strand
AAGGTGGGATGAGTCCCACCTTATAAAAATAAATATTAAGCCTTTACAACTTCTGCAAAGCGAATTTTTAAATAATCCTCTTCCATCTTAGCTCCAGATGGTTGTAGTGCTGCTAAAGCTTGAGGTAATACCAGATTGCGCCGATGGTTACCAATGGTAATATTTAATTCGTCGCCACTCTTACTTAAATTAATCTGGTCTTTAGGAATACCAGGTAAATACAATTCTAAACTATATTGATTTTGGTTTTGGACAACTCTAATTGTATTTTCTTTGTAATAAACTTGAGTTGGATCTTCATCTTTATAAAGAGTTTGTTTGAGCCTTTCTAAAGCCTCCAAACCACACATTTCTTCTGAATAAAGCGGAACCTCCTTCACGGGTAGAGGATGAAAATTTTCATGAAGTTCTTGACGATATTGTTCTTGATTTTCCTTCCATCTTTGGAAAAATGGATCTTGTACTTCTTGAGGAATAATTCGATTTGCGACAACTAAATCCGTAGCGACATTGTACAAACTTAAATAAGCATGAGCGCGGAGAGATTCTTTAATCACCATCTTCTCGGGGTTAGCAACAAGACGAACAGAAGTTTGAGTATTGTCAGTCAATACCTTTTCTAAAGCTTCAATTTGCTGATAAAACTCGTAAGGTGCATCCATCACCTCCCTATCAGGTAACGAAAAACCAGCAATCGGCCTAAAAATAGGTTCCACCAAAGGGCGCAATGCTACCGAAATATTTTGAAAAGGCTTATAAAAACGACGCATATACCAACCGCTAACTTCCGGTAAACTCAATAACCGCAAAGCCGTACCTGTAGGTGCAGAGTCAATGATTAAAACATCATATACGCCCTCATCATAATGACGTTTCATTCTTACCAAACCGAAAATCTCATCCATTCCCGGTAAAATCGCCAACTCTTCAGCTTGTATCCCCTCCAACCCCCGAGCCTGTAAAACTTGTGTAATATAACGCTTTACAGCACCCCAATTACCTTCAAGTTCCTGCAAAGCATCTAATTCCGCACCCCATAAATTTGGACGAACTAATTGAGCTTCATGCCCAAGCTCCAAATCAAAACTATCAGCTAAAGAATGGGCTGGATCAGTACTTAAAACCAGCGTACGATACCCCAACTCAGCACAACGCAATCCAGTGGCAGCAGCAACCGAAGTTTTACCCACACCACCTTTACCTGTCATTAAAATTACGCGCATGAATAATCTATCTTTCCTGAGAAGCTTTTACATTAATTTACATTATGACTCCTTTGGTGCGAAGAAATGTTGTTTCACTACATCAAATCGGGAACATTTCCAGTAATCGATGTGAGAAATTATTAAACCATCAGAATTTATACCTAATTTACTCCATCCCGGGATAGAAATTCGTGGTTTCCAAGGTAGAGGAGTATTCCAGTTGAGAGTCCACTCAGTTGTAATAGTATCTCCTTCTCTGCGGATATCATGCACATCCATCTTAATATTGAGAAACCAAGTGCTAATAAACTGAATCATTTGCTTATAGCGTTCAACCCCCTTAAACTCATTCATCGGATCCTTAAAATAAACATCGTCTGCATAAATGCTATAAGTTTGATTATCGGGAAATCTTTGATAATCATCTTTTAAAATTTCGAGAATATCCATAAATCAATGATCAATTATCAATGATCAATTATCAATGATTAATGATCAATTATCAACGATCAATTATCACTTGCAATAAGGCGCTGGCCTATATTAATTACCCATTTTCTATTCAGAATTGTTCATTGTTCATTGATAATTGTTCATTGTTCATTGTTCATTGTTCATTGTTCACTGTTCACTGTTCACTGTTCACTGTTCACTGTTCATTCCATAATCTTTCTAATTGTCGCCGCCAAGCTGTTAAAACTTTTTCTCGCGATTCCGAACTTTGATCGATTCCACCCATTAAACCTTCAGCATAAAAACGTTCAAGAATTTGCATGGTAGCTTCCAAAGACTTTCCTTGTTGTTTAGAAGCTTGAACAATCTCCTTAATCTTGGTTTCAGTTAACTGAGTAAAAGCATCATCCAAACCGACTTCATAGAGAGAAATTAATCTAGCGATCGCATCGCGTAAATCTTCCACAACCAAACTCTCACAATTATGCTGAAATACTCCCCATAGCACCTCTTGATGCAAGGCGTAACGTACTTGTTGAGTATCATCAAAATTAGCTTCAAAAAACTGTTCTAAAAACGGTTGTGCTTGAGGTGCTGGCATCATTGGTAACAAAACACGCAACCAACTTCCATCGTCGCTAAGCAGTAATAACAATCGAAAAGTAGAAGTTTCAACTTGCCATGAGCCAGGTGCAAGAACTTTTATCGCAGATGTACCAAATAGATCCGCGAGGGTATCGGCAATTTCATTATGTGTCATATTAATGCATTTGAGCTATTACTCTAGCCTACCGTTTGTAGGTACCCACCGGTACTTCCCTGCCTACTTACACCTTGAGAATGCCCCATGCCCCATGCCCTATTTCCGATAAATTAAAAATACCGAACCAATTGCGCCAAAATTTTCGACATAAGTTTTATCATCGTAAAATAATCCAGGAGATTCACCACCATCAAATAATATTCCTTCTTGAATTTTACCCAAACAGTTATTCCGAGCAATACCTTCTAAAACATCATCAAACATATCTGGTAAAAGTTCTCGATTAACTTCAGTTATTTCAACATCAGAATTTGCTCTGGCATCATTTACCAACAAAATTACATAACCTTTATCGGTAATAGCAGCCATGGAACGATTAATCGCTCTTTTACAAGCAAATTCCCCTAAAGCTTCACAGATATCTTTAAATTGACCATTACTATAAAATCTCCCATTACCCCCGACTAAATTGTAATTAAGAATATTGGGATTTCTTCTACCCCTGCCAATAGTCGCTTGACGCGCGGAAGGCTCCCCTCCAGATATGCCAAAAGATGAACGCTTATTTTTAAAAGCTCCCGAATATTCAATTCCCCGTGAAATATTTAAACCCTGGGGCTTGTCTTCTGTATCAATATAATCGGCATTAATTGCTGCTATAGGTTTTTTCCCATTTAATAAAGCATTATCATCACTGATGATTTCTCGAAACGATTTAGGAACGTATTCTTTACGTAATTTTCCCCGCTCGTTTTTCGCGTAAATCTGGTGAGCTAAACCTACATTTACTTTAAAATCTAATTCTTTCGATTTAGGATTAAAAATAATTACATGATTAATCCCTCTCTCAAATTGTTCCCCAAAATTATTAGTCTTCAGAAATTTTATACTAAAGTTTTGGTCTTTACCGGGACAATCACTTGAAGATTCTTTGACTAAATTTTCCAGTGGATTTTTTTGCAATACATCATCTTTTCGTGTAACTATTGACGGCTTTTGCGCTAATTGTTCCTCGCGTTCATTACTTTGTTGATAAGAACGAAAAAAGAATACACCGATACCTATTAATAGTATTCCGAACAGATTTTTGTTGAACATATTTATACAATTAACCAATAAAATTTAACTTACCCGACCATTCCATTTGTAGTCTAGGAAACTTTAAGCAGACTACAAGGTCAATAAGTTTAAATGTAACACTAATATAAAACCTCACCCTCAATCCCTCTCCTTAGTAAGGAGAGGGAGCTATACCGCAGGGTGACGCTTTATCTTATATTTAATTACGCCTACCTACTTAACAATAAGCTGCAATCTTAGCCCATAAAAAAACTCTCCGCATGGATAATTGCGCGGAGAGATATTTGAGATTAATTCGAGTTAGTCTAAATTTCTATTCTTCAGAATCTTGCATTAAGCAAACCATTCTAAAACAGCTTCATCCTTAGTATTGGTATTGCGTGATGGAGTTTCGCGGGTAAACTTCATCTGAATCGAGCGGGTTTGCTCCCCATCAACTGCAACCGCTTTAATCGGATAATCAATCAAACCATCTTGGAAAGACATTTGGAAGCGGAATGTACCATCAGGATTGAGTTTGATTTCGCGATCGCCAATTGTTACAGTAGCATCAGGTTCGGTAGCACCATAAACAATCAACTCAGCATCAGCAATTAACCAGAACTTGCGAGGGCGCTCCGGAGGTGCAGATGCTCCCATACCAACACCAGACATATTTACACCCGATGCTGTAGGAAGTGCCCACATACCTACACCAGATGGGAAAATGTAGGAACTAATAACTTGTTCTGGAGCCATTGAACCAGGTACGTGATGCTGGGAACCGAACATAGAACCCGCTACACGCATCGCTTCTGCCGATTCAGCCATGCCAAAGATTTGTTCGTAAATCCCATTACCGTTGCCATTCTCCGCGGTAACTGGCACTTTCTTGGCAGGTGGTACTAATTCGTACTTAGTCTTACCGCGTAAATCTTCTTCAAAATCTACAGTGATAAAGATATCTTCAATCCAGTCAGAAGGATATACGGGAGGAATATGTACTGTAGCACTGCGAGCCAATACCAACCAACGACCATCAGCACAACGATAACCGATATCGATTACATAATCGCGATCGCTAACTGGAATTGGTAAATACCATTCCCGCGCCAATTCATCACATGGATACTCTTGGAGGCTGTGTGCACTTTGGTTATCCAAACTGATGTCGGTGACATCGTAAATTCTTAGCGCTAGTTGTTGTCCCCCTTGTCTGCGTAAATCTTCTTTATGCTCGTTAGAAATATCCCAATAAGCATAAGCCCATTGTGGATCGCGAGGCATCAATACTATACGACTCTCACCATAACCAGATGGTAAATCGGCAAGCCCCTCATCAACTGAAGCTAGAGTACCGCCAGTCTTATCTTCTTGTCCCAACTCGAATTTTGCTGCTTCCACTGTTTCCTGTGCCTCCAATGAACGTTCTGTCTGTCTGGATATTTTCTTACTCTCTGCTTCTTTTACTGCTGCGAGTAATTGCGATTTACGCATTCGACTATAGCGAGATACGCTATATTCGCTAGCAACTTTACGTAGTTGCCTTAACGTCATTTCTTCTAATGGTGGGCGTTCTTTTACCATAAAAGACCTCCTAAAGTTTTAATCAGAAATTTCTTTTAATTAAGGAGAGGTCGGTCTAATTACATCTACCCCAATTCTTTTATTCCAACTTGTTCTGTCTACGCCAAATTTTCATTTTTAAAGTATTTTTTCTCAATCTGAGGAATGTTCAGATAAAGATAGGGTTCAAGGTTAAATATTCCTTATAGTAAAAAACTATGATTTTTAACCTTTGCCTTTTCATTCTCCTATCCTTACAAATTTTAAAACTATATAAAAGTTTTTCTAATGCTACGTATAAGCATTGATTAAGACAGGAGAATTACTTGTTACCTAATATGTACTGCCATTCCTTGTTTGGGATCAAGGGGGTAAAGAAAACTTTTTTTTCCTCAGTACGAATTTATAGGCTATTTCAGGATCCCAATATCATCAAATCTTAACATTTGGGGCTCACAAGCCTCTAACAAGCGATCCTCGATACTTTATTTGTCAGGATTTATTGATAAATGAGTATTATTGCTCAGGGGAATAGTACTTAAGTACTTTTCACGGAATTTATGAAACTATTGGTGATATGGCTATGGTAAGAAGCGTTAAAGATACCAAAGTACTTCGGCGATAATGCTGTAATTTAATTGCAAGACAGATAGTAGTACAAAATAACTAACAGGCAACAAGCAGTGGATAGTGGATAGTGGATAGTGATTAGTGGATAGTGGATAGTGGATAGTGGATAAATAAAACCAACAACCAACAACCAACAACCAACCACCAACAACCAACCACCAACCACCAACTATTTCCCAGAATTATTAGTATTCTTTCTCCACTTACCTCTTACCAAACGAATTTCATCAAAACTGTAGCTCTCGCCCAAATACTCCTTAATTGGCGTTAAAGCCACATCTCCCAGGGTATCCAGCACTTGGATAATTTTTTTCTGCTTATCAACAGTAACCAATAAATTTAAATCTACAGGCTGATTTTTTTCAATTAAATCGGAAAGATGGCCAATAATAGTAGTAGAACGAAGATTACGTTGTTGAGCGATTTCTTGAATACTAAATCCTTGTTTGTGTAATTCAAAAGTTTGTAATTCAGTATCTGAAATATTCCCACTTGAAGAAGTATATTTTGGTTTATGAGAACCATTTTCTTGTAAATAATCTTTAATTACTGCAATAAAGCGATCGCCATATTGAGAAAGTTTGTGACTGCCAACCCCTGCAAGCTTGCTGAATTCATGCTTATTCTTGGGTTTCATCTGCGTCATCAATCTTAAAGTAGAATTGCCGAAGATGACATAAGGCGGAACAGATTGAGCATCAGCAAGTTGTTTGCGAAGTTCGCGCAATCGTTGAAATAACACTTCAGCTTCTTCAGCTTTCTCGCTTCTTTCCCCTTTCCAAATAGCTTTTTCTTTAAGAGGAACAGTAATAGAAACTGAACGCTGTTTCCTCATCACTTCCCAACTCAAAGAATTAAGTTTTAAAACAGCATAACCATCAGTAGTCTGCTCTAATAAACCTTGATGTAATAAAGAACGAACTAATACTCGCCATTCATCAAGAGTTCGATCTTTACCGATACCGTAAGTAGAAAGTTTATGGTGTCCTTTATCAAAGATTTTCTGACTTTTACTTCCCCGTAAAACATCAATAATGTATTTCATGCCAAATCTTTGCTTGCAACGTGCCACACAAGACAAAAATTTCATTGCTTCAATCGTCCAATCTTCTACAGGTTTAGGATTGCAACAGTTATCGCAATTACCGCAATTACCAGTAAATCTCTCCCCGAAATAACGTAATTGAATCGCATGACGGCAGTCTGTAGCTTCGGCATAATCGATCATTTGACGCAATTGCTGCTTAGCAATCATTTGCTCTTGCTCGTCACTTTTTTGTTCTATAAGCCATTCAATAGTTTTGACATCCCTATAGCTCAAAAACAGGGTACATCGAGAAGGTTCACCATCTCTACCCGCTCTTCCCGACTCTTGATAATAACTTTCTAAATTTCGTGAAATATCAAAATGAACAACAAAACGCACGTCGGGTTTATTAATCCCCATACCAAAAGCGATAGTTGCTACAATAATCCTGACATCATCCCGAATAAATAAGGTTTGATTTTCGCTACGTTCTGTATCGCTCAAACCGGCATGATAAGGTAAAGCAGAAATATTCTCGTGTTGTAATTTAAAAGCTAATTCTTCAACCTTCTTGCGCGTCAAACAGTAAATAATTCCCGATCCTTGATTTTGTCGGATGATTTCTAAAAGTTCGGCATAAGAATTCTTCTTTTTCGGACGAACTTCGTAATAAAGATTTTGACGATGAAAACTTGCTATATGAACGCTGGGTTGATTTAAACCTAATTGTTTAATAATATCAGCACGTACTCTTTCTGTAGCGGTAGCGGTAAGCGCCCAAATTGGTACATGAGGATAACGTTGTCGTAGCGATATCATTTGGCGATACTCTGGGCGGAAATCGTGTCCCCATTCAGAAACACAATGGGCTTCATCAATAGCAAAAGCAGAAATACCAATTTGATGATGCACTAAATCGAGTAAAGGGAGAAATCTTTCGCTGAGTAAACGCTCTGGTGCAACATAAAGTAACTTAACTTTACCGTTCAGAATCGCTTGTTCCCGCATTTTTACTTTATAAGGGCTGACACTGCTGTTAAGAAAAGTTGCAGGAATTCCGTTTTTTCGCAATCCATCTACTTGATCTTGCATTAATGCAATCAATGGCGATACTACTACCGTTAATCCTTCCTTCATCAATGCAGGTAATTGAAAACACAGGGATTTACCGCCACCCGTGGGCATAATAACTAATAGATCGCGATTTTCCAATGCCTCAACGATAATTTCCCGCTGTGGGGAACGAAAGCTATCATAACCGAAATGATGTTTAAGGGCGTTTTCTAGATGGGAATGCACAGACATATTATTAGTCAGCTATCAACGATCGGTAAGCTTTTCGAGAATAGAAAAAGTGTTCTAATAGTGAGTTTTATCATTGTAATCAACCGTTTCACTATTTTTTTTAAAGAATAATTTCTGAGAAGATATAAAAGACTTACAATTCTCCTTATTAAGTAATATTACATACTCAAAATATACGTCTTTGTACTGAACTTATTTAATGTATAAAGCGTGTTAAATATTTTAGTATCAGGTGAAAATATTTATATCGCCAAAGGTAATGAATTAGTAAAAATAATACAAGTAAGTGGCTTAGAAAAAAACTGATTCTGGAGATGATTAAAACTGCTGTTTTGTAATAGATCGGCAGAATATTTTGATGACTCCGGTATCAATTTTATTTCTGGGCAGACTAATTCTACGACCTAACCCATCAAAACTAATTTTAGAATAACCGAGGACATATGACACAATCACAACAGCGTCCGCCAAGCTCTAAACCTGCTGCACAACGTAGTGCGCCTCCCATGCCGCCACCGCCACCAGCATCTACACTCAGTACTCAGCGCCAATCTTCCCAAACTATAGAAATGCCCAATGGTAGTCGTGGTGCAATGAATCCTGCATCTCATCGTCCAGGACCACCACCACCCACTGTTCAAAATATACCTTCTAAAAAAAGTTTGCAACCAACTTTTAAGCAAATAGTTCATGAAGCTAATGAAAAAGGATACTCTGATATTCACCTGGGAGTAGGTGAAGTACCCCGCTTCCGCAACCGAGGAGAAATAGATGCAACTGATTATCCGGAAACAGATAAAGAGACTTTTATTGGTTGGTTACATGAAACCTTAACAGAAGAAGAAGTTCAACGCTTTCAAGAAACTTTAGATTTTGATGGAGCAACTCAGTTCGAGTTTGCGAGAGTGCGAATCAATGTATTTGATTCTCTCAAGGGTTATGCCATGGTACTGCGATTGATTCCAGTGAAAATACTGTCAATGGAGCAGTTAAAGCTACCTCCTATTTTTAGAGATATCTGCCACTATCACAAAGGATTGGTATTAGTTACAGGCCCTACTGGTTCGGGTAAATCAACTACAATGGCAGCGATGATTGACTATATCAATCGAGAGATGGCCAAACATATTATTACCATCGAAGATCCAGTTGAATTTGTTCATCAAAGTCGAAAATCTCTTGTTAAACAACGGGAAGTAGGAATGCATACCCGCAAGTTTGATAATGCTTTAAAAGCAGCTTTACGGGAAGATCCAGATTTGATTCTAGTGGGAGAAATGCGGGATAAAGAAACAGTTAATACCGCCATGAAAGCTGCTCAAACTGGTCACTTGGTAATGGGAACTCTACACACAAACAGCGCGGTAAAAACTATCGAACGTATTCTTAACCTGTTTCCTGGAGAAGAACAAGATCCAATGCGGGTAGCAATTTCAGAGTCTTTAGTCGCAGTTATTTCCCAAGGTTTGTGTCGTACGACAGATGGTAAACGTGCAGCTTTCCACGATATTCTAATAAATACTGAAGCTATAAAAGACTGGATCAAAGAATCTAAATACGATGAAATGAGTGAATTAATGAAGCAAGCCAGTTTTGACGGTATGATAACCATGAATCAATCTCTGTTCAATCTTTACCAAGAAGGTCGGATTACAGAAGAAACTGCATTAGAAATGTCACCAACTCCTAACGAGATGGCGCAGATGCTTAGAGGTAGAGTGTAAGTTGAAGTAATGGGGTTTGAGGTGTATTGGTAATCTAACAATTTATAAACCTTTACCCTCTCCCTGAAGTTCCGATTTGGTTCCTATTGTTAATTAGACATTAAGCAATGATTATCTATTTGAGTATAGACTACCGATGATTTGGAAAAGTCAACATCATATTCAAGATTCTTGAAGAGCTATAAAAAACAGAAATGTTTGTGAAAAGAAAGTAGAATACTTTTGCAAAAAACAGCGGTGTAACAAGTATCTACTTAATTCAAAATCTAGAATTATACAAGTATTAACTCGGTATTGTATTAGTTGTAATGAACATAAACCATTGAATCCAAATAAATCACCTTTACCGGAGTTATTCAAAGGCATCGCATTATTTACGCCTGGGGGAGATTTAATTTACTGTATCGACGCAAGCAAAAAAGGTGATTTATTTGGATTCAATGGTTT
>JBCBQE010000151.1:0-10180 GCA_039820385.1 Cyanobacteria bacterium J06635_10 | reverse complement strand
AGGCAATCAAAATGTAATGGAGTTATACTATTAGAACAACCCAAGAAAAACTGACAGTAACGCCACCATTTGTACCAGTACCATTTCGGTAAATAATCTAAAGGAAATGGTTGAGCTTCTTTTATTAATGAAGGTATTAAGCTAAATAAAGGTAGGTCATGGCAATATGGTGGCAAAAGATTATTGAAGGAATCAGTTTCATAATTTTCTATTAATTCTATATATTTCTCCATTGTTAGGCTACATACTTCAATTCCTTTATCGCTAAATTGTTTTGCATAAATATTTAGATAAGGTGACAACTGTTTGAAGTATTGTAAAGACCATTTATCAAAGCTTTCCCAACTTGGAATAACTCCGGAAATTATCACTGGTTTTCCGAGTTCAACATAATAAGAGGTAAATTCATCACTCGAAAGTTTATATCTGCGTTCGATTTCACTTGAGACAATCATACTCTAACCTTCTTTGAGTTTATTGTAATTACGATATTGATAAGAATTAATTTATCTCATTAGTATAAGTTAACTAAATTTGCAAAAGTTCTACTCCAGATGCTTCTTTTTCTAATGTTGAAGTAATTAATTGTTGCCTTGGTGTTGAAAATGTTAAGTCTTTAATTTTCAGATTAGGATTAGTTGTCATTTGTTGGAAAAGCAGTTTAATATCTTGGAGTATTCCCGCAATAGTATCAGTTCCAAATTTTCTATAATCATAGGAAAAAGCTATTAATAACTCTTCATTTGGGTAGACAACTAAATTTAAAGGATAGTTATTTCTGTAATACAATTGGGTATATTGAATTTCTAAATTTATTTTACGTTCTTCTAAAAATTGACTGACTGGAAAGTTTTCAATCACCACAATACTTTCAAATAAACTTAAGTTTCGTGGCACTTCACTCCACCCATGAATTTCTGTTAATGGAGTATATTCATAGTCACGTGCCGCAACCAGTTGCTTCTGTAAATTCTGTAACCATGACAATAACGGTTGTTCAATATCTATCTGTGCATAAATTGGTAATGTATTCACAAACATACCAATCATTGATTCAGCTCCATCCAAATCTACTGGTCGTCCGGTAACAGTACAGCCATATAGTATATTGTTGCGTCTGGTGTACCTTCCCAGAAGAATCACCCAGATACCGTTAACTATGGTAGCGAGTGTAAGACGATTTTGTATGGCTAAAGACTGGATTGCCTGTGTGATTGTTGATGATAGCTTAATTCTTTCCTCATCGTATTTTTCTTCCTGAGTAGACAATTGGTCAAGTTTTTCTATGTAAGTAAGAGGAGTTGGCACTTTAACGCCTTGTAATGCTTTTCTCCAAAAAATTTCGGCTTTAGATATATCCTGTTGCTGTAACCAGTCAATATAATCTCTAAAGGGACGAGTGGGTGCTAAAGATATTTGTTTATTCTGAGAAAGTGCCTCATAAATTTGCACGAAATCCTGAATTATTAATGGACCCGTCCAACCGTCTATAATAATGAAGTGATAGGTCCAAACAAATTGGTAGTAGTCATCAGTAAGACGGATTAAAGTCTGACGCATCAGACATGGCTGGGAAAAGTCAAAACCTTGCTTGCGATCGCTAAGAATGAAAGATTCTAATTGTTTTTTTTGTTCAACTGACTCTAAATCACGCCAGTCATGTTGATTTAATGGTACTTTAACTTGTTTGTATACAATTTGAAGTGGGTTTTCAGCTTCTTTCCAATAAAACCCAGTGCGTAAAATTGTATGTCTATCAACTACAAGTTGCCAAGCTTTTTCAAAAGCATCTATATCAAGATTTCCACGTAAAGTGAAAATATGCTGGAAAAAATATAGTGCAGATTGCTCATCATATAAACAATGGAAGAGAATACCCTTTTGCACGGGGGTAAGTTCGTATATATCTTCAATATTTCTATTTTGTGTTTCCATTTACTACCTTCTAATTATTTTGATTAATTTTTAGTAGAAAATCATCTAATTGCTGTTGGTTCAATTTAGCTCTTGAAAAGTCGGAAGGTGTGTATCTTTGTGCTTCAACCGATTGACAGTGAGCTATTAATGAGTTTAATGCTTCTATAAAGCCATTAGCCAATTTTTCTATTGTTTCTCGGCGATGAATAGCATTACTGTAAACCCACTGCAATTGCAATTGCTCTTGAACTACAACTGCATTAATCTGTAGTAAATATCTATTGCTAGGTCTAGTGTAGTTGATTCCCTGAGAAGTTTGAGGTAAACGAAATAAAGATGAGTCTAAAATCATTTGATTGTAATGACCTAAGTAGTTGAAACTCACTTCACTCTGAGGAAGATTTTGCAGCTTTGATTGAATCTCTTGCTCGCTGCTCAAATACTGTAGTATGCCATAGCCGACACCACTGTTTGGAATATTACGCAAATACTCTTTTACTGCTATTAATGCTTCTCCTGGCTCAGAAGATTTTGCGATATCCAATATAACTGGGAAATAAGTTGTAAACGAACCAACTGTACGAGATAGATTTACATCTTTTAAGGTTTTCTCTCTAACATTACCTTTGATATCCAGCCGCAGTTTTCGCTCTCCCGTCCATCTTGCAATAATATCTACTAAAGCTATGAGCAACACATCTTCAACTTGAGTATTATAGGCTTTGTGTATTTCTTCTAGTACAGATTTTGTTTCTTCTTTACTTAGACTAACTGATACAATGTCCGTATTAGCTGCTGTATTATCATCAGTTGAATAATCAACGGGTAAGCGGCTGAATGATTTTTGCATTTCTTGGAGCCAATAATCCTGCTCCCGCATTATTTCTGAAGATTGAGCATATTCCTGTAGAGATTGTGTCCACTGAATGTATGAGGTAGTACTTTTTGGTAAATCTATCGCCCGATCCTGACTGATTTGCTGATAAGCTATTTGCAAGTCTTCCAGCAAAATTTGCCAAGATACATTATCAACTGCAAGCTGATGAATTAATACTAGCAGATAACTTGTTTGTTGCAACCCTAAGTCGAAGAAAGCGAACCCTATAAGTGGTCCTTCAAATAAGTTCAGACTTGCCTCTAACTCTGTAGTTACAGATTCTATCGCAAGTTTTTGCTCGATTTCTGGCAGTGACGATAAATCAACCCGTTTCAATTTAATAGAATCATAGGAATTGGTATAAATTTGTTGCCAGCCAGATTCTTTTTGGATAAAACGCAGGCGAAACACCTCATGATGTTGAATCAAATGCTGTAATGCTTGCTCTAATAAATTGGCATCGCACACTTGCTGTATTTCCAGTCGCAAAGACTGGTTACAATGATGTGGATCGGGCTGATTTTGTGTCAGAAACCAATGCTGAATCGGTGTCAGATGTAACTCTTTTGTTTCTATGTCCTGTTCGGGTTTAATAGTTTGAGTAATAGATAAATTTGTTGCTAATTCTTCAATTGTCTGGTGATTAAAAAACTGTTGAGCTGTTAGCTTCAATCCTATTTGATTAGCTTTAGCAGCAATTTGAATCGCATTTATGGAATTTCCTCCCAACTCAAAAAAGTTATCGTATATACCTATTTTCTCAATTCCAATAACTTGTTGCCAAATCTCAGCTAGTATTCGCTCAATTTCGTTATTCGGAGGTATATAATCATTCCCTAAATTAGGGCGAGAATGATTGGCTTTAGAGGAACTTAGTAAAGATACTTTTTCCTCTATAAGCGTTAATCCCTCTTCCAAATACTGGTAGGAATTATTCTGCTCAATTACAGCTTGGAAATCTAGTGTTGATACAACAACTTGAGATAATCCAGTTTGGAGAATGCGATTAAAAGCATCAATACCTTCGTGAGGCAATATTCCTTTTTCTAGATCTTTTTCACGTTCTCGTCTAATTTCACTTGGCATTGCTGCCTTAACTGCCATCCCTACTTCTTGCCAAGCATCCCAATTTATCGATACTGTAGGTTGAGCAAATGTGGAATTATTAGAATTACTTCGGTGAGCGTAAGCATCTAGAAAAGCATTTGCTGCACAATAATCTACCTGTCCAAATTCGCCTAAGATAGCAGTTTTAGATGAAAAAAGTACAAATATATCTAGATTTATATTCTTTAAAACTTCTGCCAATACTAATGTACCTTTAACCTTTGGTGCCAGTACATTAGTTGCCATATCTCGCGTCTTGAGTTGGATGACACCACCACCAGCAATACCAGCCGCATGAATTACACCATTAATTTGACCAAATTTTTGTAAGGCTTGAGTAATTACTGCCTGCATTTGCTCGGAATTGGTAACATCAGCACTTTTAACCTCAACTTGCGCTCCCAATTCTTCAAGCATTAACACTTTTTGTATCTTACGGCTGATAGCATCTTCGCTATCATGAGTTTTTAGCCATTCTTCCCATTCCGAGCGTTCAGGTAGCCCTGCTCTTCCAATTAATATTAATTTAGCTTTTAGTGTCTTTGCCAGATGTTCTGCCAATAGCAAGCCAATGTCACCAAGTCCCCCAGTAATTAAATAAACTCCTCCTTCTCTTAGCTTTGTTTTGCCTGTAATGCGGTTATCTAAGGAGACAGATTCAAAGGTTTGCACCCAACGATGATATCCACGATAGGCAATTATTTCTGCCGTCTGCTGTAATGTTAATTCTGAGACTAGATTATCTATAAGTTTTTGTGGTAAAGGGGTTTGAGCAGAATGCATGACGATATCAACATTACTGCAATCTATTTTCGGATATTCTTTGAAAATTACCTTACATGGTCCTAATACGGTAGCCTTCTGTGGACATAAGTTTTCATCGCCAGTAACATTATGAACATTTGTGGTTACAACCATCAGCTTCAAGGAATCCAAAATATCTTGTCTTCCTATTGCTTGTGCTAAAAATAGTAGGCTATAGAACCCGAGATGCTGCAAATCTTCAAACAATGCTAGCTCGTTATCTAACAAAGTATCATTTGGTGTAACATTCCAAAAATGGGCGAAATGCCATCCGGCATGCTTCGCTACCGCATTTGGCTTAAAATCCTGCTTTTGAATTTCTTGAAACAACAGATCGTAGTCGTTTGCTTGTTGGGGATTGATAATATACATCCGTTCATCGAGCTTACTAAACTGTTCCCCCGCTCGCACAACAATCACATATTCACCTTGCTCTTCAAGTTGTTTGCCGAATTGAGCACCGACTCCATAGTTATCTACAAAAACTAAACAACACAACTTTTGTTTGCACGCTTCTTCTACCTCCAAAAACTCTAGTGGCATGGATTGTTTCCATACTGGAATATAAAACCAGTCAGCTATATTTGGCTTTCTATCTAACGATAGCTGTGGTGCTGTTTCTGAGGTAGATGAGAGCCAATAACGTTGACGCTCAAAAGGATAGGTAGGTAAGGGGAGACGATGACGATGTTCATTTGCATAAAAACCTGACCAATCAATCTTGATTCCCAACATCCATAGTTTCGCTAAGGTGTTGAGTAAAAATGCTACATCTGAATCGCGATTGTGAGAATGAGGTATTGAGGTCAGTACAGTTAATTCTTCTTTCGGATACTGTTGAGCATAAGTATTCAAAGTATCTCCGCAACCAACTTCTAATAGAATTCGCTGACTGTTTTTAACTAACTCCCTAATTCCTTCATTAAAACCTACTGCTTCCTGTTGTTGTGTCCAATAGTTAGGGGATAAAACTTCAGCTTCAGTAATCCAAGTTCCGCTAACATTAGATATAAACGGAATTGTTGGAGGATTAAGTTCGATTTTTTGTAATGACTCAGTAGAAAACTCTTTCGCTAACAATGTAAGAGCATCTTCAAGAGAAAAAACTCCAGCCATAGTGGCAGCGACATATTCACCGATACCTTGTCCAATCATTGCTTGAGGATAAATACCCCAGGACATCCACAATTGAGCCAAAGCATACTCAATAACGAATAGAGCAATTTGAGCAAATTTTGTTTGTTGCAGTTTTTCGACTGCGGCTTCCCGCTCAGATTCCTTCGGATAAATTACGGAACGCAAATCTAACTCTAGATATGGTCTTAATATTAGACAGCATCGTTCTACCTCCGTGCTAAATACTGACTCAGTTTCGTAAAGCTCCCTACCCATGTCTGCATACAGCGTATCTTCCCCAGGAAAAATGAAAGCAACCGAGGAAGTACCATTATCTTGAAATTGGGTTAAAACTCGTTGTGAGACCTGCTGATTCAACGCCTGAATTGCATCTTGGGTATCGGAGCAAACTAATATTCGTCGATAACTAAAGTCTCTGCGCCCTATTTGCAAGGTGTAAGCTACATCTGCAAGATTTGAATCGGGATGTAGCATTAGATGTTGACTTAGATTTTGCGTTGCTGCTTCTAAGGCAGACTCGGTTTTGGCAGAGAGTAATAACAATTGCCAAGGACGGGAAGGGCTAGAAACTGGAAGTTTTGGAGCTTCTTCCAGAACTACATGGGCATTTGTTCCCCCCATTCCTAAAGAGCTAACGCCAGCACGACGGGGGGTTGAGCCTGTTTTCCATTCCTTGAGCTTTGTATTCACATAAAAAGGACTATTAGCAAAATCAATCTGAGGATTGGGCTGTTCAAAGTTTAAACTTGGTGGAATTAACTCATGTTTTAGAGCTAGAGCAGTCTTGATTAATCCCGCAACTCCAGCGGCTGCATCTAAATGACCAATGTTAGTTTTGACTGAACCAATGGCACATAAACCCTTTTTCTCTGTACTAGAACGAAAAACATTGCTTAATGCGGCAATTTCAATCGGATCGCCCATAGCTGTGCCGCTACCGTGGGCTTCAATATAGCTAACTGTTTCCGGTTCTACATCTGCTAGCATCATCGCTTCGGCGATCGCCTCTGCTTGACCATCAACGCTAGGTGCTGTGTAGCCAACTTTCGTAGAACCATCGTTGTTAATTGCAGCACCTTTTATTACAGCATAAATACAGTCACCATCTGCGATCGCATCTTGGACTCGCTTGAGAACAACAACTCCCACACCGTTACCAATGGTTGTTCCCTCTGCCTTGGCATCAAAAGCATGACAATGACCGTCTGGTGATAGTGGTCCTCCTGGTTCATAAAAATAACCAGTTTTTTGTGGTACACGGATAGAAACCCCTCCCGCCAATGCTATATCACATTGATAATTCTGCAAACTTTGGTAGGCAAGGGTAGTCGCAACTAATGATGTGGAACAAGCTGTTTGAACCGTAATACTTGGTCCAGTAAGATTTAATTTATAAGAAACTCGCGTAGAAAGAAAACCTTTATCGTTTCCAATCATTTTTTGATATGATTTCCCTGACCCTAATTGGTCGTTATTCAAATCAAAAGATAAATAATTATTTAGGCTAGCACCAGCATAAACACCAATTCTGCTTTCACACTTAGTTGAATCGTAACCCGCATTTTCCAAAGCTGCCCAAGCACATTCCAAAAATAAGCGATGTTGAGGATCTGTTACTTCAACTTCTTTAGGATTCAGGTCAAAGAATGCAGCATCAAATAGATCAATATTTTCTAAAACACCACCAACTTTCACATAATTGCTATCATTTACTAATTCCGGAGATACACCAGCATCAATTAATTCTTCATCTGTAAGTAAGGATAATGACTCCACGCCATTTTGTAAATTTTGCCAAAAAGATTCTATGCTGATAGCTCCGGGAAAGCGTCCAGCCATTCCAATAATAGCAATTCCTTCCATTTCTTCATAAGCTTTTTCACTATCATTTTTTGCATTCATACTCTTTAACCTTATTTACTCTATTTATTTCAAAATATTAACTGATACTAATTATCTCTATACTTCTAATAAATATTATCTCTCCTCTTTCTTGGATTTTACTATTATTTGTGAAGGTAGCTTACGTAAGGCTATTTTGAATTTAAGCTTAACAGGACGGCCCGCAAGTGTCACAATATACTGGTTGGTGCGTGACACGAAAACCTTATTACTGCGTTAAAAACCAAGCAAAGTGTCACAGCACCCTACGAGCAAAATATGCCAGTTGCGGGCCGTCCTACTTAATAAAGACGATTATGCTTCATAATGAAATACCAAAATGAAACAGAA
Organism: Cyanobacteria bacterium J06635_10; assembly: GCA_039820385.1. Taxonomy (GTDB): domain Bacteria; phylum Cyanobacteriota; class Cyanobacteriia; order Cyanobacteriales; family Nostocaceae; genus Rivularia. The sequence goes on along the minus strand of JBCBQE010000151.1, from coordinate 2,106 downwards.
CAAAAAACTTAATCAATCACTTGAAAATTTACATATGAGGGTGCAGCTTGAATTCGAGTCAAATCATTTTCAAAAATAACTGAATCACCATTATTCTCAACTTCCTTAAAACCGGCAAATTTATAAGATATATACATCATTCTATTACGATTATTTGGCACGAACTCTGCCAAAAGACGGACATTGTTGCTTTGAGCTAAACTCATAATATGATTCATCATAATTGTGCCAACTCCCCTCGACATGACACGACAAGACATCAGTAAAAGCTTAATTGTCCATGATTTAGGCTGGCATTCAATTAGAGCTAAACCAATTTTTCCATAGCTGCCATACTTATCTTCTAGACTTGCAACCAGCAGTTTATGGTTTTCCGATTGCCGAAAATCATTAAGTTCGTCATAGGAGTATGTATAGCCAGTTGTATTCAACTGATTAGTTCTGACTGTTAACTCTTCTGCACGCTGCAAATCCTCTTCTTTTGCTCCGGATATTGTAAAATTCATATTTAGAGTAGCTAAGAATTCGTCTGCTGTACCAACAAATTCTTTCTCTGCATTTTGACGTTCTATATCGCTAATATACATCAATCTTCTAATTCGCGAATCTTCCGTAATAAAACGGGGATTCATCACAGGCATATCCAAAATATGACCTACCTCATCTGCATTTAAACAGAGAATTTCTGGTAAGGAAAATTTTACTTCTTCTAATTCAAATAATTGGTCATCAACAAAAGCGATCGCATCTAGACCAATATTTAATAACTGAGAAATTTCTTTCAGAGAATTGGCTTTAGAATTCCAGTTTATTTGTGGATATAAAAAATATTCTTTTAAACCAAATTCTTCTAATTTAGCGATTGCAGTAGTATATTCATTTTTACTAGCTATAGACTGCAATATGCCACGACTATCTAAGGTATGAATAATATTTACGATATTTTCTCGCAGAGAAACTTTATCATCTTCCAATAAAACACCCTGCCATAGGGTATTATCTAAATCCCAAACGACACATTTAATAACTTTTTTATCTTTTTTTTTGCTATTTACGTCTTGTTCTTTAGTGGTAATCATACTTTAAATTCTCCCTGCTAATTTCTTTTCCTCAATAGTAGAAACAGTTGAAAAAATATAATCTTGATAACCAGACTCGGCGATAGTAATTTCTTGAATTTGAGTACTACCTTCAATAATTTCCATTACTTTAGAGTCCCGTAAATACCTCTCAACAGGATACTCACTACTACAACCGTTGCCACCATGAATTTGCACCGCATCATTTGCGATTTTGGTAGCTACTGTGGATGCAAAGTACTTCGCAATAGAAGTCTCTGTAATCGAGTTTGGATTGTTAATCTCTTTGAGATAACCAGCTTGATAACATAACAATCTTGCTGCTTTGACGTTAGCTATCATCTGAGTAATCTTTTGACGAATTAATTGATGTTCTTTAAGGTAAACACCAAACTGTTTACGCTCGTTTGTATACTTAATACAAGCTGACAAACAAGCTTGAGCAATACCTACACTACCCCATGCAACACTATATCTACCATAATCGAGTGCATAAGATGCAATGTAGGAAAATCCAAAGCCTAATTTACCAATCTTATTTTCTACAGGAATGTGACAGTTATCAAAATGCAATTCTGCTGTCATTGAAGCCCTAATACCCAAAATACCAGACATTGGTTTTACACAGAGTCCGGGGCTATTTTTTTCAACTAAAAAAGCAGTTGGTTTCCCTTCACATTTAGCGAATACCAAAAATACATCCGCTATTTGTCCGTAGGTAATCCATTTCTTTTTCCCATTTAACACATAAGCATCACCAGCAAGTGTTGCTGTTGTTTCGACACTTTTGGCATCGCTACCTACATTCGGTTCGCTTAATGCAAAAGCTGCGATGATTTCTCCCGATGCAAGTTTGGGAAGCCAATACTCTTTTTGAGATTTATTTCCCCATTTGCACAAAGCTTGAGAAACCATGTTGTGAACTGTCAACAAACTCCGTACAGAAGAACATCCTCGTCCAATTTCCTCGTTCAGAATACCATAGGTAATCATGTCCATTCCCTTACCACCATATTCTTGAGGTAAT
>JBCBQE010000150.1:0-10229 GCA_039820385.1 Cyanobacteria bacterium J06635_10 | reverse complement strand
TTAATGCGGGAAATGGTTTCGTAAAGGTGAACTGGTAGACGAATCGTCCGAGATTGATCGGCGATCGCGCGAGTTATGGCCTGACGAATCCACCATGTAGCGTAGGTAGAAAACTTATAACCTTTTTCGTGATCGAACTTTTCAGCGGCGCGAATCAAACCAAGACTACCTTCCTGAATCAAATCTTGGAAAGATAAACCGCGATTCATGTATTTCTTAGCAATCGAAACTACAAGGCGCAGGTTAGATTGAACCATTTTGTCTTTCGCCCTACGTCCGACATGAAGGCGATAACGGAATTGTGGCAAAGGCAATTGTACGGCTTCAGCCCATTCGCTGTGTTTTGGTTCCCGTTCTAATTGTTGCAAAAGCCTTTCATATACTCTTTCTAATTCGAGTAAATCGGCAATTTTACGTGCCAATTCAATTTCTTCGTCCGCTCTGAGAAGGCGAATTCTACCAATTTCCTGTAAATACAGGCGAATAGAATCTTCTGTGTAGTGCTTTTTCTTCGCTTGTGTCCGACGGCGTCCTTTAGCGGCTTTTCCAGACTTTGCTGCGTCACCGGACTGAGGATCTAAAAATTCTTCCTCTTCGCCTTCATTTATTAGTAAATCTTCTTCTTCTTCTTCTTCGATTAAGAGTTCTAACTCCATCTCGGGCTGATTTATCACTCCTAGGTTAGGTTGATAAATATTTTCGAGTACGTTGTTAGCCTGGTTCATGCCGCGTTCCTCATGCTCCTTGCAGAATCAATTACTCAATAAAGGTGTTTGCCGTACTTATAGGTGTTAGCTATAAAGTTTGCACGGTTGTGTCAATCAAAGGGCTTAGCCCACTTTTCAATTAAATACTAGAAGTTTTTGCATTTGCCACAGTTTCCTGCTTAAAACACGCGACGTTACAAAATTTAGACAACAAATTGCTTACTCCAAAATAGAAAAGACGTTGTTGCATAAATAAAGTCCTTTTGATGTCGGTAACTTCCGGCGTACTGAAAAGTAAACACCATGACTAATGTCGTTACTTAAAACTTTCGACTTGCTTTTAGAAAAACTAAAATCTCTGGTCATCAATAAACGAGTACATATTAAAGTAATACGACTTGGGTAAGATTTTCCAGAAAGACTGTTCCGATTGTAGCCTGTTTCACAGAAATTGCACTATGCATCATGTGGTATCCATCAAGTAATAAACTTATTAATGGTCTGTTGTAGCAAAAACACATTAAAGATTGTAGCCATTTTGTGTAATTTTTTTCTAAATTTACTTAAATTACACTAGCCTCTCTATTTGTGAAATCACCCATATACACTTACATGTGTTTAAGTAAAGGTGTCATGTGCAACAAGAACCACCTGCGATCGCCTTAATTTTAAAATCCTCAAAGAAAGGATGTTTATTTTCTTCATCGATAAATCTCGATCTAATATTACGGACAGCAGATGTTCTAAGGTAACAAATATCCTCTCCTTCAAGGACGAAATATCCATTGCAAATACTTTGTTACCTTTATCTGAAAACGGCTTTCGGTAAGTAAGATGGAATCGTATTTCACGAGTCTTTTACCGACCACTGGAATTTCTTGGCTGAAAATATACACAAATTGCGACATTACTATTTGTAGCTAAGCAACCCGATTTATTAAATTCATTCGCTTACAACTACACCTTAGCGCACCATTCAAATTTCAGCCTTAAGAAAGTTGACAAAATTTATCAGGTTGATACATCGATATTATTGCGATCGCCATTCGACACAGGATTCTTAAGATTTTCGATGTTAACTCAACCAAGACTCATTACCCATAAGAAAAATGCAAAATTTTTAACTCAGCAGTTTGTAGTATAAGACAGTATACTTTACAATTAATTCCCCGAGAAATAATTATACTTCTCTAGGAACTAAAACTCTGTAATATATACTCAATATCTACCGATTAGTAAGACAGTTACAAAAAACTGTAAAGCTATTGTGCTGGATATTCTGTTCATCTTTGACTTTACCTCTTCCGGAAGATTGACAAATTTACTTATTTATAGACAAAATTTCATTTCTGAATAAATAATGTTGTACGATCGCCATGGTTAAGTCAATTAAACGACATATAGTAATTTTTCTTAAATAGAAGTATAAAAGATAATTTGTATTACAAAACAAATTATTTTAATATTAGCAAAATTAGACTATAGATAACCGCAAACAGGGGAATCTAGTTTTGTAGACATCAAAAAAGCAATCGGTAATTAAAAGCGAGTAAAATTTGATTACCGATCGCCAATATAGATAAGTAATTTGGGATTTAAAACAAGGTGGATATTAAATATCCAAATCTGTGAGATTTAGTTTAGAACTGTGAGTTTCGATAAATTCCCGACGAGGTGCAACGCGATCGCCCATTAAGATTGTGAAAATTCTGTCGGCTTCTGCTGCATCTTCAATTTCTACTTTTTTTAAGGTTCGGGTTTCAGGATTCATAGTGGTGTCCCAAAGTTGAGTTGCCATCATTTCACCCAAACCCTTAAATCTTTGGATGGTGTACTTGGCGTTTTGGGGCATCTCGTTGTTAACCAGGTTTTGTAATTCGCGATCGCTATAGCAATAGTAATGATTGCGTCCCCGTTCTACTTTGTATAATGGTGGGCAAGCTATATAAATGAAACCTTCTTGGACTAAAGCTTTCTGATATCTGTAGAAGAAAGTCAGCAATAAAGTCCGAATGTGGGCTCCATCTACGTCAGCATCTGTCATGATGATGATGCGGTGATATCGAAGCTGGGATGAATCAAATTCATCACCTTTAACACCCAAGCCTAATGCAGTGATTAGAGACTGAATTTCGTTATTTTTGTAGATTTTACTATCGTCGGTTTTCTCAATGTTGAGAATTTTACCACGCAAAGGAAGAATTGCTTGGAAACGTCTGTCGCGCCCTTGTTTAGCACTTCCCCCCGCAGAATCTCCCTCCACAAGATAGATTTCTGATTCTGCCGGATCGCGAGAAGAACAATCTGCTAACTTACCGGGTAATGGTGAAGATTCTAGCACCGATTTGCGCCGTACCAATTCCCGCGCATGACGGGCTGCTTCTGCGGCTTTAAATGCCTGAATTGCTTTATCTAAAATGGTATCGACAACGTTGGGATGAAATTCTAAGTATTCGCTGAGAACTTCTCCTACAAAAGAATCTACGATTCCTCTAACTTCGGTGTTACCCAATTTAGTCTTAGTTTGTCCTTCAAATTCCGGCTCGGGTACTTTTACCGAAATTACCGCAGTCAAACCTTCGCGCACGTGATCGCCGCTGAGATTAGATTCGTTTTCTTTAATTTTGTTACGTTTGCGAGCAACACTATTTAAAGTACGAGTCAGAACTGTTTTTAAACCTTCCAGGTGCGTACCGCCATCAACGGTACGAATATTATTGGCAAAACCCAACAAACTATCCGAGTAAGCGTCAATACACCACTGTAGAGCCACTTCTACCTGTACGTTATTACGTTCGCCTTGGACGTAAATTATTTCCTCGTGTAGCGACTGCTTGTCGCTATTCATATAAGCTACATATTCTTTAATTCCGCCCTTATATTCATAAACTTCAACTTTTGGAGTATCGCTTTTGAGCAACTCCAAACGGTTGTCTGTAAAGGAAATTCTTACACCCGCATTTAGATACCCCAACTCTCGCAAACGGCTGGATAAAGTATTGTAGTCAAATTCAGTAACGGTAGTAAAAATTTGTGCATCTGGCTTGAAGCTAACGCGGGTTCCAGTACGGTTTTCTTTTGAAGGGGCAGTTTTTAACTCAGAAACTGCTGTACCGCGTTCGTACCTTTGGGTATGAATTTTATTATTTCGCCAAATAGTAACTTCCAGCCATTCTGAAAGGGCGTTTACTACAGAAACACCTACACCGTGTAATCCCCCCGATACTTTGTAGCCACCGCTACCAAACTTACCTCCGGCGTGCAACACGGTCAATACAGTTTCCAAGGCTGATTTTCCGGTCTGGGGGTGTACATCGGTAGGAATACCCCGACCATCATCTGTTACAGTACAAGAACCATCGGCATTGAGTTCCACCTCTATATGGGTGCAGTAACCTGCCAAAGCTTCATCAATAGAATTATCAACCACCTCATAAACTAGGTGGTGCAGTCCTCTCGGACCAGTAGTACCGATGTACATTCCCGGACGTTTACGAACGGGTTCGAGACCTTCGAGAACTTGAATCTGCTCGGCATTGTAACTGCTCGTCATGAAAATCTCCTGATTCTTGGGGCTGAAGTCGCCTAAAAAAGCATAAAACTCAAAAACACTACCAGATTCTAACACAAAAGCCTTGCTGGCGAATGTAGAGCTATTAGAAGTCAAATTTATCCCTAGGGTTCTATACGGTTAGAATAATGGTCCTTCGGGTAAATTTTACTCTTTTGAGTTCTACAAAAGTACGCTCTATGATTGTGAATAAAGGTTTTGACTGCTTGCGTAATGCGACGATTAGAAAAAAAATATAAATTAAAAGTTCAAGGTTAAAATTTATTTCTTTTTACTTTTGACTCACAGATTCTACATTAAAGAATGGTATTTTACGACTCTGAGTAATGGAATTTTTCCTGGGGGCTTACTTAAATGCCCAAGCTTTCCGATTCATCGATGGAATTGATTTAAAATCGGTTGAATCTTGATACAAGTGAACGGATGACAAAGTTAATTGTAATTTGCGGCGCGACGGCAACAGGTAAATCTGGCTTGGCCTTAGCTTTGGCTCAGCGCTGCGGTTCTATAATTATTAGTGCTGATTCTCGCCAAGTTTACCGAGAGTTTAACATCGGCACTGCAAAACCTACAATTACTGAACAAAATTTAGTACCGCATTATCTAATTGATATATGCAATCCAACACACACAATGACGGTTGCTGACTATCAACAGCAAGCACAAGAGTTGATTTTACATCAAAAGTTACCCCCCATCTCCCTATCTCCTCATCCCCCTATCTTTTTAGTAGGTGGTACTGGGCTGTATATTAAATCAATCGTGCGCGGCATGAAAATTCCTAGAGTTGCACCCCAAACAGAATTGCGATCGCAGCTTCTAACTATGGATCAAGTTCAACTCTACGCAATGTTAAAACAAGTTGATTCTGCTGCGGCAAGAAAAATTCATCCTCACGATTCTGTACGGACTTTAAGAGCATTAGAGGTATTCTATATTACTGGCATGCCAATTTCCGATTTACAGGGAGAAAATCCACCTTCATATCCGATTCTTCAAATTGGTTTGGATTGCGATGTTAACCATTTAACAAATCGGATTGCACGTCGAACGGAGAGTATGTTACAAGATGGTTTTGTTGAGGAAGTCGAATATCTTTGCCAAAAGTATGGGGTGGATTTACCTTTACTGAATACTTTGGGATATCAAGAAATCAAACAATATTTAGCTGGAGATATTTCTTTGGATGAAGCAAAAGATAAAATAGTTTTACATACGCGGCAATTTGCTAAACGTCAGCGTACTTGGTTTAGAAAAGATTCTCAAATTTGCTGGTTTGATGCTGAATCTCCCGATTTATTGGAGCAAGTTTGGTGGCGAATCCAAGAGTTTCTTGCAGGTGAAAATTTGGATAGTTTTACTTCAGCAAAATTATAATTGTAATTTTCTATATTTTCGAGTAACAACTAGTAAAAGTAATCCTATTTTGAACAATCCTTGTCTGTGATGCAGGGTTGAAAATTTGTGTCGCATATTTTTTATTATTCAAAATTGAAAATAATATCATGAACTATACAACACATAACGCGTTATTCTTAATTTCTATAATCTTAAATAGTCTATTTTTATTGTTTACTTTTTGGTTTGTTTCTCGAAAAGGTGGGATATCTTATATTAAAAGCATCATTTCAATTGTTAGAAATAAATATAGTAAAGGTGGTTGGGGTGTAAATTCTTATTACAAAGATAAAAAAAGTCAATTTGAAATACTCCCGAAGTCTAGTGATTCGATCATATTTTTAGGAGATAGTTTAACCGATCAAGGTGAATGGGTTGAATTATTGGGAAATGCTAATATCAAAAACCGGGGAATTTCTGGGGATACAATAGGTCGAATATTAAATCGTCTGGATACGATTATTCAGACAAAGCCAAAACAGATTTTTATCATGGTAGGTATTAATGATTTGGTTAATGAAAAAAAATCGATTGAAGCAGTTTTAGAAGGATATAAAACAATTTTGAGTGAATTCAAAACTCAAAGTCCAAATACACAAGTGTTTTTTCAAAGTGTTTTACCAGTTAATAATGATTTTGTTTTGTTTTGGCTAAATAACAGTAATATAATTCAACTTAACTTGCAGTTGAAATCACTAGCAAAACAAATGAATTTACAATATATAGATTTATTTTCTCATTTAGCTGATGACGAGAATAGATTAGATGCTAAATACACTACAGATGGCTTACATTTGAATGGCAAAGGGTATTTAATTTGGAAAGAAGTTGTTGAAAAATATGTTGCAGTAAATTAATGTAAGTTAATCAAGATAATCAATACAACCTCTTCATAAATCATCTGGATTTACACCCATTTCTCGCAATTTTTCAGCTAAAAGCTCTGCACGAGACAGCGCTTGTTCTTTTTGCTGTTTCTCATCTTCGGCTTGTTGCTCGGCGGTTTGAGCACGTTCATCTCCTGTCGGTAAAACTGTACCATCTTGGTAGCACCAACGCAGCCAAGTATCTTGTCTTCCTTCAAATTCTCCCTCCCACAAAGTTAAGCCTAATTCAATATGCTCTAACCAATTTTCCGAAATTTCTTGATAGCGTCTTCCCACAAGTTGATATATCCGAAGCTTTTCTCCTAATTGCTGAGTTGGGTCATATACTATGTAATAACTTACTCGCATATGTTCGTAAGTTTTTAGTTTATCGCCTAATTCATCGCCGATTTTATTTGAGACAATTTCAATTACAACTTCTGGGGGTTTACCAAATTCCCAAACTAAGTAACAGCGGTTGTTTTTATCCCACCAGTTTTCTGGCACTTGCACATCAAAGCTGACAAAGACATCTGGCACTATGGGAGGTTGTTTATATATATGATAGATTCCGACATTTGCTGCTGCTAAAAAAGTTTGATTTTGTAAAGAACTGTAAAGAGAACTGACTAAAAGCCGTTGTTGTTTTTCGGAAGCAAAGTTATCCACAGGGGTATCGTCTTCGGTAACTAATTTGCTAGCGTCTGGGATATAGAAATTATCGTCAGAGACTAAAATTTGTTCAACCATAAAATTATCCACCGATTTCGTGTACTTTTTCTAGTTTAATGAATTTTTTATCTGCGAGTTTATATATTTTTTCGCTCAGTTTGTGACAAAAAATAAGTAGTTGATTTAAACTATTTGGGGAGAAAAGCCCGCAGGCTGTAAGCCTGGGGCTAGGAAAACAAAGCCCGTCTTCACGGGCTTTGCAAATGTAGCTACACCCTTTGAGGGTGTCAGCTAAAAATTTTTTTAAAATTGGGATGCTCCCAACTATTTATCGGTTGAAGATGTATTTTCAATTAAATTTATATTGCTTTATTTAACTGACTTTCGCAGCAACATCAACTCCATCACTAATTAATTTTCCGTCTTCCATATAGATTATTCTGTCGCCAATATCTAAAATACGGTTATCGTGGGTGACTAACAAAATTGTACAACCTTGTTCTTTTGCTAATTTATACATAATTTCTACCACATCTCGTCCTGATTTTTTATCAAGTGCGGCAGTAGGCTCGTCAGCTAAAACTATTTTAGGGTGACTCGCTAAAGCACGAGCAATAGCTACTCTTTGTCGCTGCCCTCCTGATAGTTTTTCTGGATAATAATCGATTCTATCTCCTAAACCAACTTGTTCTAAAATTGCGGTAGCTTTTGCATTGATATCTGACTCTAAGAATTTTTCATGCAATTCTAAGGACATTTGTACATTTTGTTTTGCTGTTAAAAAACTCATGAGATTATGTGCTTGAAAAATATAGCCAATATTTGTACGAATTTTAGTTAATTGTTTTTTGTTAGCTCCACGCATTTCTTGCTCTAAAATCTTTAAACTACCTTCTTGTGCTGAGCGTAAGCCACCCATTAAAGTTAGCAAAGTTGTTTTTCCGGAGCCAGATGGACCAGTTAAAATTACAATTTCGCCAGCATTAATATTCAAATTTATATCAAACAATACTTGTTTGCGGAGATTTTTATCACCGAAATAGTGATTTAGATTTTGTATAGAAATTACTGGTTTTTGTGACATGATTTGTTAATTATATATAGTTATTATTTCTGCCTTCACCCTAAAGGGTGAGGCTACATTTACGAAGCCTGTCTTCACAGGCTGAAATCTCTGGTTATGGTTGGATTTTTGATAAATATGATGTTCGTTATAGAAGTCGCAATCTTGCAACAATCACAGGTGGAATTTCGCTAAATCTCCTCCAATTAATACCAGAATTTTTAGCCGCTAATTCGTGAGTAAATGCAGTTTCTTCTAAACCATCAAGGAGAAAACCAGCTTTAAAAGCTGTATTTAACAAAAGATGTAATGGACGATGAAAATAAGTATGGGGTTGCGGTTGGTTTTCTAATGCTAATCCGCGTATTTGAGTGGGTTTTAAGTATGATTTAACTTTGATAGAATATTCTGTATAAAATTCGCTTTCATTTTCGATCAATTCCGCTGCTAGACTAGTATGCATGCTATTAAAGCAGGGATGCATGACAGCGAAGATAAAACAACCTCCAGGACGAATTAACTTTGTCAGCGCTCTAAATAATGGTTCAATTTCCGCCATATCCATTAAAGCCATTGCAGAAACTGCTGCATCAAAAGAGTTCTCACCAAGTTTTAATAACGCTGTTTCATCGGTAGCATCTAAAACCTGATATTCAATTAATTCTCGATTATAACTAGTTCTTTTACGAGCATGATTAATCATTTCTGATGCAAAGTCTATTCCCAGAATTTTTGCACCTAAACTAGCTAATCTACGAGTAGTTAAACCGTTTCCACAACCGATATCTAATATTCTTTGTTCCGGTTTTAATTGTAATAATTTTTCTATCGCTGGACGAACTAAGTAGCAATGAAAATCATTACCCTCATCACCCATTTTTTCATCCCAGACTTTAGCGTTAGTATTCCAAGCTTCCCGCGTTTGATTATTAATTGAATTAGTAGATTCGTTTGTCATTATAATACCTCCTCAATTTCTTCATATTCATTACTATTATTTGAATCATTTGTTAACTTAGTCAGGAAATATTTTTTAATAAGTACTTACGCGATCGGATACAAAATGACTCTTACAAATGTTAGTTATTTACAGCTAAAAAACATCAGCAGGATCAGCACTTTGTAGTTTTCGCATTGCAACTCCACCTGAAAAACTACACATAATAATTGTCAAGACTAGTACAAAAATTGCACGATCAATTTTCATTGCAATTGGTAATAAAGTTGCAGCAAAAGTAATTTGATATAACCCCATGGAAAGTAACATTCCTGGTAAAAATCCTAGTACTGACATGATCAAAGCTTCCTGCATCAGCATCACCATTAAATAGCGATCGCTATATCCCATTGCTTTAAGTGTGGCGTATTCTGGTAAATGTTCGGAAACGTCAGAATAAAGGATTTGATAAACAATTACAATCCCGACGATAAAGCCTACTACTACCCCAATTCCAAAAATAAATCCAATTCCTTGATTTCCCCAATAATCTTTCTCTGTTTGAGCAAACTCCTGTGGTGTGAGCACTCTAACATCGTTGGGTAAATTAGCTTTTAGTTGCGATCGCAGTTTTTCTACGTCTGCATCTGCATTCAGTTTAATTAAACCGACTTCAATTTGGTTTGGTTGGCGATTTGGAAATAATTTTAAAAATGTAGAATCACTGGTAATAATATTTCCATCTGCGGCAAAGGAAGCACCCATCTGAAATAAACCAATTGCTTGGATAGTTTGTTCGTTTACTAAGGTTTCTAAGCTTCCTTTTTGTTTAATTAAATCAGGAATTGGACCATATTCTGGTCTTGATGCACGATCGAATATAACCTTATTTAATTGCTTTAATTTACCTAAATTTTGGTTGACTTCTGGGAAATCAAAAGGAGGATTTATCGGATCGATTCCCCATACTAAAATTGCTCGATTAATACGAGTTTCTGGATTGCGCCATTGAGCA
>JBCBQE010000149.1:0-10236 GCA_039820385.1 Cyanobacteria bacterium J06635_10 | reverse complement strand
AGCTCACAAAAAGTTGGTGCGTGACGCGATCAAAAATTGTAACCACCAACAAAAATGATCAAAGCGTCACAGCACCCTACAAAAAATATGTATTACATTAGCCCGTGCAGACGGGCTTTGTATCTGTAGCCAAGGCAGTGCGTTGCGGAGGAACACGCACCGTTGTAGCAACTGCCGCCCAGGTTTCAAACCTGCGGGCGTTGTTGCGGGCATTATTGCCGGTTTTTTTCTTCCATCACCAACCCACAAAAAAAAGGACAGGTTTGAAACCCATCCTTCCATCAAATAAAAATTATCTTCTAACTAACTACCAATCTCCGGCGCACTCATCGAAACCGCAGGCACTTCACGTTGAGCTAAACTCGGTACGGAATCGCGCAATCTTGCCGTTAATTGAATTGTTGTTGCATCGTAAACTTGAGTCAAAATCTTCGGATACAAACCAATTCCGATAATTGGAATCAACAAACAAGCAACAATGAAAATCTCGCGGGGTTCAGCATCTATGAGTTTTTGAGTAGAAACCAATTCTTTGTTTTCTTCGCCGTAGAAAATCTCCCGCAACATTGACAGTAAGTAAATCGGAGTTAAAATTACACCAACAGCCATTAAGAACACCACAAAGATTTTAAAGGTGTTGCTGTAAGCATCGCTGGTGGCAAAACCGACAAATATCATTAACTCTGCCACAAAACCACTCATTCCTGGTAATGCCAAGGAAGCCATGGAACAAGTAGTAAACATGGCAAAGATTTTACCCATTTTCTTACCAACACCGCCCATTTCATCGAGCATTAAGGTGTGAGTTCTATCATAAGTTGCACCAACTAAGAAGAACAAACTTGCCCCAATTAACCCGTGGGAAACCATTTGCAGTACCGCTCCACTTAAACCCAAATCGGTGAAGCAAGCAATACCAATCAGCACAAACCCCATGTGGGAAATTGAAGAGTAAGCAATTTTCCGCTTCAGATTACGTTGAGCAAAGGATGTCAAGGCGGCGTAAATAATATTTACAACCCCCAAAATGATTAACGCTGGCGCAACATAAGCGTGTGCATTGGGAAGCATTTGGGCATTCATCCGAATTAACGCATAACCACCCATTTTTAATAAAATACCTGCCAGCAACATATGCACCGGAGCTGTAGCTTCACCGTGAGCATCTGGTAGCCAAGTATGTAAGGGAATGATGGGTAGCTTGACAGCGTAGGCTATCAAGAAAGCTGCATACAACCCAAGTTCCATTTTGAGGGGAAAATCTTTAGCCGCTAACGTTGCCATATCGAAGGTAACGTTATCGCCGTAAAATGCCATTGCAAGGGATGCAAGCAAGATAAATAGCGAACCACCAGCGGTATACAAAATAAACTTAGTGGCTGCATAAAGCCGCTTTTTACCTCCCCAAATTGACAATAGGAGGTAAACCGGAATCAATTCGAGTTCCCACACTAGGAAAAATAACAGCATATCTTGAACTGCAAATACGGCAATTTGTGCACCGTACATTGCTAGTATCAAAAAATAAAATAACTTGGGTTTAAAAGTTACGGGCCAAGCAGCTAAAACCGCCAGCGTGGTAATGAATCCGGTCAAAATAATTAAGGGCATTGATAAGCCATCTGCCCCTACCGACCAATTTAAACCTAGTTGGGGAACCCAAGCATAACTCTCGACTAATTGCAAGTCAGGATTTGAAAAGTCGTACTGGGTGTAAAAAGCGGTAACAATCAGCGCGAAATCTATCAACCCTACGATTAGGGAAAACCAGCGCACTGTTTTACCTTCTTTATCCGGGATTATGGGAACCAGCAACGATGCTGCGATCGGCAACAAGATAATCGTTGTTAGCCAGGGAAAATTAGCAGTATTCATTGAAATAGTTAGGAAGGAATTATAAATTTTGGCTATCAACTACTAGCTATTAATTAGCAGTTTTTTTTTGATTTGGCGGTAATGTTCCGCTTGATTTAACAAAAATTCCAAAAAGATGAAGGCAGAGAAACTAATTTATCTGCCTTCACCCCCATTAATCTAATTCTTCACAAGTAGAAACGTGACACACGATATTTCTATATCAGGTAACACCAAAGAAAATTACCATACCCAACACAGCCCCAAAGATAATCAAGGCGTAGAGTTGTGCGCGTCCAGTTTCTATGTACTTTAGACCTTCACCGCTCAAAAGAGTAGCAAGCCCGGTAAGGTTAACAGCACCATCGACAACGCGGAAGTCAACTTCCAATACTTGTCTGGCTAACCGACGCAAGCCGAGAACAAATACACGATGGTAAATATCGTCAAAGTACCACTTGTTGAGAGATAGCTTGTAAAGCGATGGAATTTTGCTTGCAATGGCTGCTGGATCGATTTTTTTGATTCGATACATCAACAAAGCCAAGATAATTCCGGCAACGGCGATCGCAACGGAAATCCCTGCCATAGTGTAAAACTCTGTGGGATCGAATTCCGCAGTTTTTTCCATCACTTCTGCTAAGGTTTCGCTGGGTGGATAGATAAACTCCTCAAAATAGTTTGCGTAAGGAGTTCCTAACAAACCAATTAGCATCGATGGAATTGCCAAAACCGCTAAAGGTAAGGTCATCGTCCAGGGCGACTCATGGGGTGTATCGCTGTGTCCGTGACTGTCGTGAGAATGGTCGTCATGGGTAGATTCCAATTCTCCCTGCTTCATTGCTCCAGGGCCAAAATTGGGAGCAGCTTCTGCTTCTACAAGAATTGTAGCAGCGGAATTTTTCAACTGCTGCAAAATATTCTCATCTTTACCCCGGAATTGGCCTTCAAATGTCATGAAATACATTCTAAACATATAGAAAGCGGTAATTCCGGCAGTTAACCAACCAATGAACCACAAAAATGGGTTAACTGCAAAGGCAGAACCAAGAATTTCATCTTTTGACCAGAAACCAGCAAAAGGTGGGATACCGGAAATTGCCAGACAACCAATTAAAAAGGTGATTGCGGTAACTGGCATATACTTCCGCAATCCACCCATAGCTCGCATATCCTGAGCCAGAACTGGATCGTGACCAACAACTCCTTCCATTCCGTGAATTACCGAACCGGAACCGAGGAACAGCATCGCTTTAAAGTAAGCGTGGGTCATTAAATGGAAGAAACCGGCAGTATATGCACCTACTCCCATAGCCAACACCATATAACCAAGTTGGGAAATGGTAGAGTAAGCCAAACCTTTCTTAATATCGTTTTGGGTGATGGCAATTGTTGCCCCCATAAACGCTGTAAATGCGCCGACATAAGAAATTACGGTCATTGCCGCCGGAACGTGTTCAAATACTGGGTACATCCGGGCAATTAGGAAAACGCCCGCCGCTACCATTGTTGCCGCGTGAATCAAGGCAGAAATGGGGGTAGGACCTTCCATTGCATCCGGCAGCCAAACATGCAGCGGAAATTGAGCTGATTTCGCCACTGGGCCTAAGAAAACCAAAATCGCAAACACAACAGCGAGGAGGTTGCTCAAAGCACCTGTTTGCACGAGATCTGCTAGGCGATCGCCCATGACCTCGAACTCAAAGCTTCCCGTCGCCCAAAAAAGTCCCAAAATACCCAATAACAGACCAAAGTCACCAACGCGGTTAGTAACAAAGGCTTTTTGAGCTGCATCTGCTGCTGACTTGCGATCGTACCAGAAGCCAACCAGCAAGTAGGAACACATCCCGACCAGTTCCCAGAATATATAAATTTGCACCAGGTTAGGACTGACCACCAAACCTAACATTGAGGAGCCAAACAAGCTGAGATAGGCGTAAAACCTGACGTAGCCGGGGTCATGGGCCATGTAGCCATCGGTGTACACCATTACCAACAAAGCTACGCTGGTCACAATCGTTAGCATCACTGCTGTCAGGTGGTCAACAGTGTAGCCCATAGTCAGATGAAAGTTACCAGCTGCTGCCCATTCCAAAGTACGCGTGTAAGTCGCGTGTCCTTGAATTTGGCTCCACAACAAACTAAACGACAGCCCCATGGCCGCTGCCATTAAAGAAATAATTAATGCGGCGTTTAGCTGTCGTAGGCGGTTGGTCGCCTGATTAAACGAAATTAAGCCTAAGCCTACCAGCATCGCTCCTAAGAGCGGTAAAACTGGAATCAGCCAAGCATATTGATAGATTACTTCCATCACTGATGCCTACTTTTAGAATTCTCCACTAACTTAGAACATTGCTACGAAGTAGAAAAGAAATCGCTGCGACAGAGGAAGCCCTCCGTCCAATTTAATTATCTAGCTGCGCCGCAGTTGTCCTGGTCGGAACTGTTAATAATTGTGACACACACAATTTAGGATAAAATACCCCACCCGAAAGTATTTGGGTGGGGTAATTAAAAATAGTTTGATTTTTATTGCTAATTTTCGCCAATAATCTCCCGTCTTTGAGGCTCTCCTCCTTAAAATGGGGAGTTTATTCTCGTTTGACTACGAGTCCAATCCCAAAATCACCATAAAGCATTGACTATCTAGTCCACAGCGATTGTTCAGTTTCTTCCCATCTACCCAGCAAGGCCGAAAATTTTTGCTTTTTCTTAAGGGATTATTGCTTGTATCGATAATTTAATACAAACTAAGCGCTCAAAGTTATTCTATGGTAAGTATTAGAAACTTTTTTACCAAAAAATATTCCTTGATACAAACCTTTTAATTTACTCGTGCAAAAGAAAAAATATTTCTTTATTGACCGTCGATAGCCTGAGTCAGTTGCGTTCGCGAGAACCGATTTAAGCACCAAGCCTTATGGGAGTGCAACCTAGCTCTGCTGTTTTTCTACTACCGTAAATTTGGGGTAAATTTGTGTAGGTATCTTTGATCTCGGACAAAGCCGCAAATAAGTCTTCTCTACCGCTAAAACCTTCCAAACGCTTTCGCACAATGCCGTTTTCAATCAACAGCAAAGTTGGAAGTGTTTTTAATCGATAAGTAGTAGAAAGTTTAAAATTATCATCTGCATTAACTCCAACTAACTTAATTTCTTCACCGCATTGAGACTTAAACTGAAATAATAAAGGTTTTATGATGCGGCATAATCCACACCAAGGTGCTTCAAAATTGACCAAAACTGGAACTTGAGATTCTAAAACTTCTTTTGTAAATGTCCGTTCACTAACCGACAACACCATGATGCCTCTCGAACTTAATGGTTTTCATATCATAAAAATCGAAGGATGCTGGAAACTCAGTTCTTCCAGGACTCATGTCCACAAAGGAATAAGATGTACCTTTGAGTGACGTTTATTTTTTTCCAAAATCAAAGGGCAGAAGCCTCTAAATTTTATTTCCGGGTATGAAACCCGAAGGAAAATTTATTTCCCGTAAAACCCCGAGATGGAGCCGTATTTTGCGAAGTTCCGGCAAATCTATGTTCGCGGAGCGTTTCTTTCATGTTAGAAGATGGGGGATGCTGTACTAATTAACTGTTTTGTTTGGGCTGCAACCTCTTGATAAACGCGGAGCATTTACGTAAGCCGCAGCTAGAAGTATGCCCCTAGAGCGATTAAAATAGCTTGCCCATTTTTTTTGGAAATTGTAATCCATCAAACTTCTGTTGCCGGAAACACTTAGGAGGGTAAAATTAACTTCGCCTCCAGTTTAGGGGTGGCGTATCCCACGTGTGACACTAGTTTAACTCCCATAAAATTTTTTAATGGCTTGTTTCTAGGAGCTACAAAAGGGTTTGAGCATTTATAGGTAGAAATTTTAGCCCCCCTCCAAAATGTACTCCAGAATCCGCGAAAGTGGCTGTGAAATGGTTATGTTAACCCCAGACTCCTAGAATTATATACATGAAGTTAAACTCAACACTTAAGTCCCTGACATAGCATTTTTGTGATGTTGTTATGACAAAAAGTTGGCGACTATTGAGCATTACAGACAGATAGCTGTAACATTTTACTTTTGATCAAAGCTGCCGTCATCCAATATAACCTCCCGCTCGCTCAAGGGGCGTTAATTCCGTCAAGTAGGTTGATAAATACGGTAACTACTACCATTTAATCTCCACTCACTCAAAAAAACACCCCCCTTCTCATAGCTGTTTGAATTTATCCTACATTGAATTAGTCGCCACTGATGAGTCTTCAAATTTCAATATTTTCGTGGTAAATGCTTGCGGCTGTAAGTATTTGAGCAATATCGGTTTACCATTCTACCCTACTAGTTAAGCTCAACAAAAAGGGGTGAGACCACCAAAATAAAAGCACAAATACTGCAACTCCAAGATAAGCAGGACGTAAAAATTCCTTACTTTTGATAGATTGACGACCGTCAAAAATCGCAACAAAAGGAATCACACTAGTGCGTTGCTTGACTTTTTCTGCTTCTGAGCCATAACGAGAATACAATCGGCGATCGCCATGCCAAACAGCAAACAAATGGTGCAGTATTAAGCCGAAAGAGGTAATTAGTGTAAAAGTAGTGCCGATCCACAAAGTATGAGCAAAACACCAAATTATTTGCCCTACCATTTGGGGATGACGAGTAATACGAATAATTCCGGTTTCATAGAGGTGAACTTCTGGCTTGGAGATAGCAGCAACTTCCAGTAGATTAAATGTAGCAGGATATAAAAATACAAAAGAAATTGCCGACAAGACCCATACAAGTGTCTGTATTCCGGGCACGTTTTGTACCTGCCAAAGCTGCAAGCCATCGTAACGATGGTTGAAAAAGTAAACAATCAGTATTACAGCTAACACCAAGCTGATAAGTGCAAATAAAATCCGGTAAAGCCTTGCTCCCATGAGCTTTTCTGCTTTTTCCCGCAGGGCTGCTCCTCCACTGTGAGCAATTGCAAAAGTCAATAACAGTCCCAGCATGACACAATGAGTGGAGGTGAACCAATTCGGCACAATAGTATACATAGATAAACTAATAATCAAGAAAATTAAATCCAGTACAACCAATACCACAAAGTTAACCATGGAGGATTTTGGTCAAGATGTTGTGAAATCAGTCTGTCTCGGGTAAAGCCTCCAAGTTTAATAGCGATTGTTATTATTCTTACCGTAGTCAAACCTGCTCTTGCCTTCGCTCTGGCTTATTCATTAAATGTAGATTGAAGCTGAAATGGTGGCAGCCCTATAGCCCAACTCAACATAGAACCCGCATAAATTACAAGTATCGTAGTTAGTTGGGTCTAAAATAATTGGGTTGACCAAGGCAAGAGTAATTCAGAATCAAAACTCAATAACTAAAGCTATCGTTGCCCGAATGTTCCCAATATTACTCATGCAAAAATTCGTGGGTTGAGCCTTATGTCTGACCTTCCTTTTACTTTAGACCAGTTACGAATACTCAAAGCAATTGCCGCAGAAGGGAGTTTTAAGCGTGCTGCTGACAGCCTTTATGTCTCCCAACCAGCGGTGAGTTTGCAAGTGCAAAACTTAGAAAGACAATTAGATGTGCCTTTATTCGACCGTGGAGGTCGTCGGGCACAGTTGACTGAAGCGGGGCACTTACTGTTGAGTTATGGGGAAAAAATCCTTAGTCTGTGTCAAGAAACTTGTCGTGCTATTGAGGATTTACAAAATCTTCAAGGCGGTACTTTGATTATTGGTGCTTCTCAAACTACGGGGACTTATCTTTTACCTCGTATGATTGGGATGTTTCGACAGAAATATTCAGATGTGGCGGTGCAATTACATGTTCATTCGACCCGCCGCACAGCCTGGAGTGTAGTTAACGGACAAGTCGATTTGGCAATTATCGGCGGTGAAATTCCCGCAGAATTAACGGATTCTTTAGAAAAGATTCCTTATGCTGAGGATGAGTTGGCATTAATTTTACCCGCATCTCATCCATTCGCAAAACTTGAAACTATCCAAAAAGAAGACTTATACAAACTGCAATTCATTGCGTTAGATTCCCAATCGACTATTCGCAAGGTAATAGACCAAGTGCTAGCACGCCATGACATCGACACGCGGCGTTTAAAAATCGAAATGGAACTTAATTCCATTGAAGCAATTAAAAATGCTGTCCAATCCTCCTTGGGAGCTGCTTTTGTCTCAACTAGTGCCATTACCAAAGAGTTACAAATGGGAATGCTTCACTTTACCCCGATTGATAATGTTGTGGTCAAGCGGACGCTGTGGTTGATTTTTAATCCTAATCGTTACAAGTCCAAAGCTGCAGAAGCCTTCAGTAGGGAAATACTGCCTCAGTTTGCCGCACCCGGATGGCATATAGATATGTTAAAATCATCACATACTTCCCTATCGGTAAATACTCTGGAAGTAGAAGCATCTAACCTCAAGCAAAGCTAAAGTTATGTCAAAAATATTTTGTCGCAGCTGTATCTGTGAAAAGTTACCGCCATCCTTAGTAATCTATCTATAGATTACACACTTCTTCGACTGAAATTCCCTAGACTAACCTTTAAAGAATGGGCAGTTTTAGTATAGATAAATACCGGATAATCCGCGAGTTAACTTGTTCTACAGCCAAGAGACGGAACCTTAAAAATCGCGCAGCCTTGTTAAAAATATGGCAGTGCTGTTACGTAATAGTTTGGATATTAAAGGCTGCGCTATTTTCGAGCGAGTTGGTAATAGTCCAAGGGTATTTACGGAAGTTGTAACCCTTGTTAAGTCGAGAAAATTATGTGTAAATATTTCTGTGGGACTATTTGATTAGGATTTCACCGTTGGACTAGTTGACAAATTGCTCGTGACTACAGACAAAAAATGGAAATTTACTGTACTCGTCCTCAGTGTTCCCGTCCGCATAACCATTTTGTAGATTTAGATAATAACTCAACTCTAAGAACAGCACAGCAAAAATACTGTAGTGCTTGTGGAATGCCTTTAATTTTAGCAGGACGTTATTTACCGATAAAGCTGCTTGGAAGGGGGGGATTCGGAGCAGCATTTTTGTCACGCGATCGCTATACTCCAGGAATGCGACAATGCGTGGTAAAGCAGTTTTTACCAGCAGGAGATTTGAGTCCAACTCAACTACAATTGGCTGAAGATCTATTTGAAAGAGAAGCAGTAGTTTTAGAGGAAATAGGCTCGCAACACGAGCAAATTCCCGAATTATTTGCTTTTTTCCCTGTTATAGTTCCTGGCGTAGAAGAAAATAAGCAAGACCAATTTTTTTATTTGGTACAGGAATATATTGACGGAGAAAACTTAGAAGAAGAATTGGTGCTTCGGGGCAAATTCTCCGAATCAGAAGTATTTTTTGTGCTGCGTTCAATTCTCCCGGTACTCCAATTTGTCCACAGTAAAGGTATTATCCACCGAGATATCAAACCTTCTAATATAATGCGGCATCGCAACGGCAAACTCTTTCTACTGGATTTTGGCGCTGTTAAGCAAGTAACAAACAGCCCCAGTGGAGCTGGTAATTCTTCTACCGGAATATATTCGGTAGGATTTGCACCGCCAGAACAAATGTCTGGAGGAAAAGTATTTCCTTCAACGGATTTATATGCTTTGGCTGTGACTATTATTCTGTTACTAACCGGAGAAAAAGATGTAACCGAGTTATTTGATGCTTACACCAATCAGTTGCAATGGCTAGAATTGGCAAACGTTAGTTCCCATCTTGGCGAAATTTTAGATAAAATGCTCAGCAATGCACCCTTGCATCGCTTTCAATCAGCTTCAGAGGTTTTAGAGGCTCTTGATTCATCCGGGCAAGCCATACCAGATACTTCTCTGAATTACCATCAGCCGCAAGTAATATCACAACCTTCACCCCCACCACTCCCAAAACCATCAACGCTTAATCACAAAAATCATTCAAAGTTTTCTGCACTGGAATTATTGGCTGGTTCTGCTTTTAGTGGATTTGAAGGGGCTTTAATTTCTATTGCCTTATTGAGCTTAATCAAATCACCACCTTTCACTTTTGTTGCTTGTGCAGTGGTTTTAACAATATTAATCTTTGCTCAAACCAGGCGATGGATTGAAAAGTGGGATTTAGTAATTATTCCAGCAATAACTTTATTAATTATATTTTTTATCCCCTTGTTACAAGGCGGACTTGCTATTCAAGGAATAGTTTTTCTATCAATAGCCGCAAGCTTAGTTGCTGTTGCTCTCACCTCACTGTTTAGTCTAATCTATAAAATTCTCTACTTACTTCTTTGACTAAACTTCAAGATTCATTAATTTTAAATGAAATTGAAAAGGAATTAATTTTATTAAAGCATTAAACTTTGTTAAAGATATGATTAAATAAATTGCTATTGA
>JBCBQE010000148.1:0-10249 GCA_039820385.1 Cyanobacteria bacterium J06635_10 | reverse complement strand
GATATAACGTCACTTATAAATTGTTGAATGCTTCCGATTATCTAGTTCCTCAAGATAGAAAACGAGTAATTATTATTGGTTATCGAGAAGAGATGGGTGGTATATTTGAATTCCCTAATGTCATAAATAATAAATTAACTCTTAGAAATGCTATTCATGATTTAAAAGATATCGAAGCTATATCAATAGACTCTAAGGTGAATAAAAGTCACTTAATAATACCAAATCACGAATATAAGGAAGGTAGCTTTTCTAGCATTTACATGTCCAGAAATAGAGTCAGGAGTTGGGAAGAAGCGTCATACACAATACAAGCAGGTGCTAGACACGCTCCCATACATCCACAAGCAAATAAAATGATTTGGGTTGGGAAAGATAAATGGATTTTTGATCCAAAGTCACCAAAACCATATCGAAGATTGTCTGTGAGAGAATGTGCCAGAATTCAAACTTTTCCAGACAATTTTATTTTTAAGTACAAATATATTGGTGACGGCTACAAAATGGTAGGAAATGCCGTTCCGGTGATGTTAGCGAAAATACTAGCGGATAAAATATTCGTAGATATAAAAGGAGTGCGGCTCGTTTGAGTCAGGAACCCAGCGGTCAGCAGATTACTGATGCAAGCAGGTGTATGGATTCAGAAAGTACGCGGAGTAAAACCTCCGAACTTTTAACTGTCAAAAGGATGTAGGTGAAAGTCCTACCCTTCCGGGATGAAGTGACTCCTTATCTGACCCCACCGAGTGAGGATTAATCCACCAAAAGGTGCCAAGCAGAGTGAAGCGGGTGACAGGGCGCGATTAACCATCTTGTAACAAAGATAACGTGTTAGCGCTAACAGGGAGAAGATAGAGTATGATGGGCAACCGCATACCACAGGTGAAATTGAACCTAGAAAAGCGCCTTAGTATCGAACTGATAAAAGATTCCGTTACCGACAAAATATTCCCGCATAAGCTTCTTTTACTATATGCAATCCTGGGAAGGTAACAGGCGAAGTGGTTCCACCTAAGTCTTCATAAAAATCTTATTGACGGAACGAGTAAAAATGCCTATACAGTCTAAGGAAAGGTCGAAAACCTTGGTAGGAGTGATTCTCGTAAATCTGTAAGGCAGGTAGGATGCTAGCGAACAACTGCTAGCGGGTATTTAGAAAATATTCAAAGGAGTAAATCATGGTTAGACTGACCCCCTTGGGGAATGAACTTTGGAAGAGACTTCCTTGGAAGAAATTTCGTAGGAATCTCCGACGGTTACAAATGAGAATATTCAAAGCCGTTAGAGAAGGCGATATGGCAAAAGTCAAAAGTCTTCAAAAACTTATTCTAAAATCCACAGCAGCTAAATTCTTCGCAATTAGGCAAATAACTCAATTGAACACTGGAAAGAAAACGGCAGGAGTTGATGGTATAAAATCATTAACTCACATGCAAAGGTTCCAAGTATTTTTTCAGTTATCCGATATCAAAAAGTGGAAACCATCGGAACTTAGGAGGATTCCGATACCAAAGAAAAACGGAAAAATAAGGATACTTAGCGTACCAACTATCATCGACAGAATCTGGCAATGCCTGATAAAATACGCTCTCGAACCAGCACATGAAGCCACCTTTGCAGCCACCAGTTATGGATTTAGACCCGGTAGAAGCGCCCACGATGCCCAGAAGAAAGTGTTTCATAATCTCCGCTCCCAGTCAAATGGGATACAGAAAAGAATCATAGAACTGGATATCAAGAAATGTTTCGACCGAATCTCGCACAAATCCATTATGGATAGATTAATAGCT
This sequence comes from Cyanobacteria bacterium J06635_10, assembly GCA_039820385.1. Lineage (GTDB taxonomy): Bacteria > Cyanobacteriota > Cyanobacteriia > Cyanobacteriales > Nostocaceae > Rivularia. The sequence continues at coordinate 8,459 of JBCBQE010000148.1, read as the reverse complement.
ACATCCGAAATGAAAAAGGGTATATTTAGGGCTTTAAAAGCCGGAATATTCCCAGAATTCCCTGAACAAGGAACACCGCAAGGTGGGGTGTTTAGCCCGTTATTAGCCAACATTGCCTTAAATGGTATCGAAAATATCCATAAAGCCAGTATACGATATGCCGACGATATGGTGATTTTCGTCAAACCAGAAGAAAAAGCTGAAAACATACTCAATAAAGTTAAGGAATTCTTAGCTGAAAGAGGGATGGAAATTAGTGAAGAAAAGACCAAGATAACGCCATCGACAAAAGGATTTGACTTTCTGGGCTGGCACTTCAAAGTACAGTCAGGCAATGGAAAATTTAGAAGTTATCCCTCAGAGGAAAACTATAAAGGATTCATTAAGAAAATCAAAATCATCATCAATAACTCTAACTATGGGGCTGAACAAAAAGCGAAAAAGCTTGCTCCTATTGTACGCGGATGGAGAAACTATCACAGATACTGTCAAATGTCTAGTGCTAGATTCAGGCTTTGGTTCCCTAGTAATAGGACAGAAAAAGTATTCCGCAAGCAAAAAAGTATAAATAGACACAAGTCAAAAATACTAGTGGAAAAAGCCTTCCCAACCGTTCCTTGGAAAGAAAACGACTTTGTTAACGTTACGGGAAACCGTAGTCCGTATGACGGTGGTTTCGTTTACTGGAGCCAAAGGAATAGCAAACTTTATGAAGGATACACAGTGTCCTTGTTAAAGAAACAGAACCATACCTGTAGTATATGTGGGCAATTACTGACGAGTGATGAAGACGTTCATCTACATCACTCAGACGGAAACCACAATAATTGGAAAAGAGGCAATGTAAGCGCTATGCACCGAAGTTGCCACCAATTGATACACATGGGGTCGAACGCTGATAAATAGAATCAGTCAGTAGGAATACTCAGGAGCTGTATGCGGGGAAACCAGCACGTACAGTTCTGAATCGGAGGGGCGGAGTATAATAGCTCCCCTCGACCGTAACTATCGAGATTTGCGATTTTGCAAGACTTTATTTAAGCAGAATATTCCAAAACAGCTAACATTGTTTCAACCTAGTTAATTCAAATTGGCTAGCATCACTTATAACCGAAATACCCCACCCGCGCTGTCGCGCACCCTCCCCTTATTAAGGGGAGGGTTGGGGAGGGGTAGGGCGATGACTGCAAAAATAACTAATTATCTAGATTTCTATAATTTCTCCTCTTAAAACGGTAACAGCTTGTCCGCTCAGAAAAACTCTATCTTTCCCAGGATATTTTACCTTTACTACACCACCGCGACTTGATGCTTGATAAGCTATAAACTCGTCTTTATTTAATTTATTTCTCCAATACGGTGCGAGACAGCAATGAGCAGCACCTGTTACTGGATCTTCATTAACACCTAACCCTGGTGCAAAGAAACGGGAAATAAAGTCATACTCTGAGCTATTTTCAGCCGTACTGGTAACAATTACTTCTGGAAAATTCTGGGTTAAAAGTGTAAAATTTGGATCTATGTTTCTCACTAATTCTTCTGATTCTACTTCTACTAAATAACCCAGAGAATTCTTCATTACTGTTTTGATGGGTACTCCCAAAGCTTCAGAAAGTTCCGCAGTTGTGGAAGTTTTTTCTGGAATATGTTCTGATATATTTACGGGAAAATCTAATTCAATCCAATCTTCTTGCTTTTTGGCAATTAATAAACCACTTTTGGTATGAAAACGGGCTGATTCTTCAGGAGAAAGATAATTTTCTGACCATAAAACGTGAGAACTAGCAAGAGTGGCGTGACCACACAATGGTACTTCTGTTGCTGGAGTAAACCACCGGAGATTGTAACCGTCTTCTTGTTTTAATAAAAATGCGGTTTCAGATAAGTTCATTTCCTGTGCTACATTTTGCATCCAGGTGTCATCTTTGGGAGAAGATAAAACGCAGACAGCAGCGGGATTTCCAGAAAAAGGTTTGTTGGTAAATGCGTCAACTTGGATGATCGTTTGTTTCATATTCTTTTACTTTTAAACGCAAAGGTACGCGGAGGTTAGCGCAAAGGTGCGCGGAGAAGAAAGAAGGAGAGTAAATAATTTTTTAGGCTAGTTGTTGATAATTTTCGATATTTTTACATCAATTGTAAAGGTTCAAAATCTGGGGCTACAAATACAAAGCCCGGCAACCTGGGCTAATACATCTTCAAAAGAAGATTGTTAGGATGTTTAGTTCTAAAATAGTAAGTTGAAGACTTTCGATAGCATATAGGCATACGTTTCACGATCGCGTTCAATGAATACCCAAACACGCTCCGATTCCCAAAATGTTTACTCGATTTTAAATCAAACTCAACTCTTGCGTATCAGCGATGGAGTAATTAAACCCTTTTTAGATGGTTGCTCGAATGCTTCGCAGTTACTTATACTTATTTGGTCTCAGTTGGGGGATTTTGATAATTTAGAATATGCTTGGTGGCTGCAAAGAGAAAAATCAAAGCTCGAAGCTAAAGGAATAATTATTCGCGCTGTTGGAATTGGCGATCGCAATTCTGGCGTTAAGTTTTGTGAATATACGGGCTTTCCCCAAGAATCCCTGTTTGTCGATCCATTAGCTCAAATTCACGAAGATTTAGGACTTTATCGCGGCTTAAATGTCAGATTTCCGTTAATTTCAAAGGGACAAAATGCTTGGCTGAATTTAATGTTAATGTGCGCCGGCATTGGTAGCCCAGGAACTTTAGCAGAAGTTTTTAGGGGTTATAAAGGCGATCGCCAAGCACCTCAATTATTTGCTGATGAGGAAGTTATTCGCGATACGCCTTTACCACCGATGAAAGGTTCGTTTTTCAAGTTTGCTGGAGGAAAAGGTTTTCAGCGCCCTTTTGAATTAGCAACGTTACGGTTGCGAAATATGACTGAAGTTTTGAGTAATTGGAATACTTACGTTCCCGATTCAACTTATTTAACACAACGAGGAGGAACTTTTCTATTTGATTCTCAAGGAAAGTTAATTTACGAATATCGGGATAAAGGTATTCTTGGTTTTGCAGAGGATAAAAGCAATCCTTTGTCTTTTTTATATCATTAACTTGCACTCGGTTTTGACCAAACATTAGGTTTAAATTGCTTGTCTAGAGGAGTTTTGGCAATGTGATTGGTGTAATTATGCATCACTTTAATGGCGATACCTAAAATTACTTCTAATACCTGTTGTTTGCTGTATCCAGCAGTCATAAAAGCCTCAATTTCACTATCTTCAACCCAGCCGCGTTGCCTTACCATTTTCTGCGTAAACTGACGTAGCGCTTGTAATTTTTCATCTATCATTGGCGTTCCATTTCTGAGCGCTTCAATATTTTCTGGAGACATTCCAATCATTTTGGCTAATCCCGAATGAGCCGCCATACAGTAATTACACGAGTTTTCATAATTAGCTGTTAAATAAATAACTTGTTGCTCGATGGGGGTAAAACTTGTGGCTTCAAACAAATCCCACAATGCCATCGAGCCTTTTAATAATGCTGGAGCTTCAGCAAAAATGCCTTCTAAATTAGGTATGAAGCTAAAGGTTTCTTTTGCATGAGCTAACGCTTCTTGGGAATCATTTGGCGCTGTTTCTAATGTATGAATTGTAAATTCCATGAATTAAATCTCCTTATATAACTAGTCGGGAGACAAGTCTGTCTACCAGCTTTGATGCTAGTATATACCTATGGAGACAAGTTTGTCTACTTAGATTTTTGTCTACTTGGATTTTTATAAAGTCAAATAGTAATGCTCGCCAAAAAATTCTAGAAACCGCTTCTGAGCTCTTTTATCAAAAGGGTATTCAAAAGGTGGGTATCAACGAAATTATTGCGACTAGTGGCGTAGCGAAAAAGACTTTATATCGGTATTTTGTTTCTAAAGAAGAATTAATTGAAGAAGTAATGAAACACCGAGCCAAAGAATGGCTGGGATGGTTTGAAATGGCGGTAAGAGATAGTGGAAATACGCCGAAAGAGAGATTACTAGCAACCTTTGATGTGCTTAAAGATTGGTATGCTAGCCCTAATTTTCGAGGTTGTCCCTTTATTAATGCAGTATTAGAAATAGCCGATGCTTCTCATCCTGCTCATAGTGTTTCCGTAGGAGTGAGAGAGTCAATTCGCCTCCAGATTAAGCAACTAGCAGAGCAAGCAGGAGTAAAGGATTCGGAATCATTTTCCCAGCAGTATTTACTTTTAATTGGAGGAGCTAGTTTAATGGCTACGATTGAAGGAGTTTCGGGAGGTGCGAATCATGCTCAGAAAGTTTTATCAACTTTAATTGATAGTTCTATATAATTTGACTTATTGTTCTTTTTTATTTAAAGTTTCTCCCACCCTGGTGTCAGAATTTTGGAAAAGGCTTTTAACTGTACCAGTAAAATTTAATCCATTTGTACCTGTTCAAATAATCCATTTTGCGAGATTGTAAAATTGATTTCAAATTAATTTTTAACTATCACAATGGATAAAAGCACCGTCAAAACGAATAGTGAAACTCTTGGATTAGTATACGGTTTTATTGGTGTTCTCTGTTTTAGTGGAACCTTACCAGCAACGCGAATAGCTGTAACAAATTTAGATCCTACTTTTGTTGGTTTGGGGAGAGCGATTGTTGCTGCCGCGTTTGCTACCGTACTTTTACGATTCACTCGGCAGCCAATACCACACCGCCGACACTGGAAAAGTTTGGGAATTGTTGTAGGAGGGGTAATTATCGGATTTCCATTGTTATCGACGTGGGCAATGCAACAATTACCGGCTTCCCACGGAGCGATCGTCACGGGAATTTTGCCTTTATTCACTGCAATATTAGCAACATTAAATGGCCAAGAAAAACCATCTATAGGGTTTTGGATGGCAAGTGTGATTGGCAGTATGACGATTGTTACCTTTGCTTTGATTGAAGGTAATGGGAGTATTAAATTTGCCGATATGGTTTTAATTATGGCAGTCATAACCGTTGCATTTGGCTACGCAGAAGGAGGAAAATTAGCCAAAACTCTTGGTGGATGGCAAGTTATTTGTTGGGCTTTGGTTTTTTCCGTACCGATATTAATTATTCCTGTAGCCTTAGTAGTTTTAAAAAACGGAATTGCCGCTTCCCCTTATGCTTGGTTGGGTTTTAGCTACGTAAGCATCATCAGCATGTTTCTTGGTTTCTTCGCGTGGTATCGCGGGTTGGCGATGGGTGGAATTGCAAGAGTAAGTCAGGTGCAGTTGCTGCAACCATTTTTGAGTATTTTATTCTCTGCTTTTTTTCTCAGGGAACAGATAACTCTTTTGATGATGTTTACTGCATTAATTGTTGTTATGTCTGTTGCAATTGGAAGAAGACAACCAATTAAAAGGACTTAATTATCCACTTGATTAATCGATTCCCAGATTTTTGTCACGGCTTTTTTCGTAAACACAGAAAACTCTTTTTCCATCATCCATCTATAATAGTTTGGTTCTTGTTGAAATGCTTCTGCGACAGGTTTACCTTTGTATTTCCCAAAATTAAATATTATCTGGTTTTGTTCGTCATAGATAACTTTTTTTGTTGGATCGAGAAAATCAAACGGCGTGAATTGTTGTAATTCATCTACATTATTTTTGATGGGATAAGATTTATTACCATCTTTATCTTCATATTCGACATCTTCGTAGCGTTCGAGTTGTGATTTGAGAACTTCATATGTAGCTCTGATATCATTTTCTGCATCGTGAGCGCCGACTAATTCTTTACCACAATAATATCTATAAGCTGCTTTTAAACTACGAGGTTCCATTTTGTGAAAAATGGTTTGAACATCAACGATATTTCTTCCTTCAAGTTGAAAGTCTATATCAACACGTAAAAATTCTGCTATCAATAAAGGAATATCAAATCTATTCGAGTTGTATCCCGCTAAATCGCTATCATTAATGTAGTTGAATAAACTATCGGCTATATTAGCGAAAGTTGGTTTATCTTTTACATCTTCGTCATAGATACCGTGTATTTCCGATGATGAAATAGGAATTGGAATTGTAGGATTAGTTATCCAAGTTTTCATTTCTTCTTTCCCGTCGGGAAATACTTTTAAAACCGCAGTTTGTATAATTCTATCTTTGACAATATCGACTCCTGTCGTCTCTAAGTCAATAAATGCCATCGGACGTACTAAGTTTAATTTCATGGGATATTCCAGTAAGAATTACAAATAAGTAAAAATAAATATAGTTGTATAAATATTTAACAGATTTATTTATAAACTGCTGTATTCTAGAAAATTAATTAGGCACAAAGTGATTTTTCAAACAATTGAATGTACTTTGCAGCAAAATTGAACATTATAAAAACAGACCAAATTAAATTTTAACTGGTCGCGAATGAGTAAAGTTAGTTATTTAGTACTACTACAACTGACGATTTGATTGAACTTTTAACTAGAAATTCCCGAAACAGCTCGAAGACGGCAAATCTAATTGAGTACGTTATGCCTTCGGCATCAGGCAGAGCCTATCGCCACTTTCTGGTTCGAGTACTTGAGTGGAAATATTCTGTTTTTGTAACAAGGAACGAAATTCTTCAACCGTTCCTTCTGCTTTCAAAAAGTTGATTAGCAATCCTTCAAACATGACATCACCACCGGCAGCGGTTGGTAGCATTATTTGGGGATCGAGCCATTTTGCTACTTCTAAAGCTTTTTCTTGACCTTTAATAATAGGTCCTAGCAGAGGTAAAGACAAATTTATCAATGGGGTAATGATAACATCCACAGGGGCTGATTTTTTCAACGACTCAGAATGGTAGCCGTGAGGTTCGTAATAAAGAGTAAAACCGCTTTCGATTTCCTTGAGGAGATATCCGTTTTCAACTAAAGTTGGGCCAATTGGGGAACCGGGAGTGGCGGTAATTTCCACAGTGCCATCGAGAGTGAAAGTTTCGCCATGAGCTAAGGAATGTACATTTTGGTAATTTAATTGACTTACGACTTTAGCAGCATTTGCAGAAGCCACAACAGGAAGACTGCGATCGAGTTGCTTTAGGGTTGGTGGATGTGCGTGATCTTCCAAGCCCTGAGATAGTAAAATTAGGTCGATTTTCTCTGGTATGGGACGTTCTTTAGGACGAGAACCTTTGAATAGCCAATCTAAATTACCGAAAGTTAAGGAACCAACTAGCCAAGGATCAATCAGTATATTTTGACCGCCAATTTCAAGCAACCAGCTATTGCTGTCTAAGTAAGTTAAGTACATCGTCTTTATGAAAATGAGCCTTTACCCATTATGAAGTATTTTTGCTTAAGGTCGTGAGAAAGGGGAGAGGAGCCACTGCGTTGCTGAGGTACCCGCAGTACGTAGCAAGTGGCGTGGGGGAGAGGGGGAAGAAATAATAACTTTGACCTATGATTGTTTTTCCTGGTATATCAATGATTGAACAATAAAATTATTCTTATGTTTATTCCAAAAATGCGTTTTGTAATAGGTTTGGCTAGTTTTTTATTAGTTGGAAGTCTGAGTAGTTTTGCTTACGGTCAGTCAAAAAGTCAGGAATTTATTCAAGAAGATTATTCTTTTGAAAATATAAAAAATACATCTTTGAATCGGCAGAGAAATCTGATTTTACCTCAACAGAATAATTTATCAAATTCAAGTCTTACACTAACTCCAAATTTTTCATTTGAACCTGCATCATGCAATCAAAATAACTCGACACCTTGCCAAACTATCTTACCAACAAATAGTTTATATAAACCCCAACTACTATCCCAGGCTTACAGAGTTATTGACGAATTAAAAAAATATAAATTTAGTATTAATGGCAATCAGCTTTTTAGCCCTGCCAAATTACCCAGCACCAATAAAGTTAGTTTCAATCAATCGGATTTATTAGCCACTTTAGTAAATACGAGACAATACTATCGAGACCATTCAGACGACGATCCAAATATTTTACGTCCGGGAGTACTTGCTACTCAAGGAGTATCCGTAGAAGATATTCTTAGAACTCTTGATTTTATGATTGCTGTATTGCAAGAAGATATAGCTAATAATCGTCCAACTCGTTTACAAGATCCCAACTTTATTAACTCCAACTTTCGGGTTATTAGATGGTCAGCTTATAACCCCAAACAACCACGACGCAAAAATTTACGAATTACAAAATACGCCGTCTTTGTTCATCGTGGTTCTCGTACAAAAACCCCTGCTTTCAATATTCCCCTTTACAGCCTCGGAGATACGCCATTAACGGATAAATTCTACACTAAATACACCAAACAAGATGTACTATCAGGTATTTACGAACCCGGTGGAAAAGAGCATGGCAAAGTAAAGCCTATAGTTTATATGACCAGAGAAGGTTTAGAAGAAGCCTTAATGCAAGGAACAATATTAGTAGATTTAGGTGGTGGTTCCTCAGCTTATTTTAATGTCGATAGAAGTAATGAAATACCTTTTAAAAAAGG
>JBCBQE010000147.1:0-10302 GCA_039820385.1 Cyanobacteria bacterium J06635_10 | reverse complement strand
AATGCTACAAATTTCTATAAATAAGAACTGTAGCAAGATTTGATCGTCTTTAGTAGAACTATTTGTCAAAGAAACAATCAAATCTGCTGTCTCTTCGCACAATTCACGAGCCCGAGATAAAAGTTCTGGATGCTTTGTTTCTAAGTGCCTTGTAAAACGTCTGAATACACGGATATGTTTTTCTTCTTCATCAATTAGATAGGTTGCACTTTTTGTCTTGCCCATTTCTTGTTCTTTGGTGCTAAAAAAGTAAATTATCCCCATCTCGAATACATCAAAACTAATGCACGTTGACAAGGCTGCACACCAATCAAATATTTCCCTCGCAGCAGGATTTTTATTTAAAGCATCAGTATCAATACCAAATTTATGCAAATGTTCATCTGGTAAAAATATTCCTTGCTCGTTGATATTATCCCAGCTAATATCATTTTCTTCATGAAAACGATATCTCAAAGAACGCTTATCTAATTTTTCAAAAGTCAGAAGGTTGTTATATTTCTGATTTACAGAATGATGTTGATTATTTGAATTTTTACAATCTATTTCCTGCTCTGGATTTTTGACATTACTATTCCCATTATTAGATGCAAAGCCATTTGCTTTCACCTTTTTTTCACTAATATTTATAAATTCTGACTGATTTTCTAACAATCTAGAAAATTTTGGATTAATTGAACTTAATTCTGTCAATTGATTGCGGCAAGCACTTTCCGATAATTCACCTTCTAGAAAAGCTTGACGACAAGCACCGTGTTGAATTTTTCCTGATGTTGTGCGGGGAATATGATTTCTTTTTACCAACAATACGCAGTCAAGTTCTAATTCTAAATCCTCTACTAAAGTTCTATAAACTAAATCCGCAGTAATTTGAGGTTCTTTCCCCGAACGTTTATCAAATTCTGCCACTAAAACGGCTTTTTCCCCTTGATTAGAATCGGAAATACTAAAAGCAGCAGTACCATGAGATACAATTCCGGGAACAGTTTCCGCCAAGCTTTCTAAATCTTGGGGATAATAATTTCTTCCTTGAATGATAATCACATTTTTGCGTCTGCCAGTGACATAAAGTTGTCCTTCTAGCACAAAGCCCAAATCACCAGTACGCAGCCAAGAGCCTTCCCCTGTATCTGCCAAACGAGCATCAAAAAACTTGGCGGAATCTTCTAAATTACGAAAATAGCCTCTCGCTACAGAAGAACCATTTAACCATATTTCTCCTACTTTTCCTGCTGGGCAAGGTAAGCAATTATCTGGATTGACAATGCGTAAATTGGGACTGTTGATAACAGTACCGCAGGAAACTAATTTGACAGTAGAATCATCTACTACAGTTCCAGCATTGAGTACTTCATTTTCTTGATTTTTACTCTCAGGTAATCCCCAACCTTCCTGTAGTGCCCAATGACTAAAATTCCGTATTAATGACGTGGAAGTTCCCCGAGCAGAACTTACAAGAAGCGTATTTTCCGCTAAGCCATAACTAGGATGAAAAACATCTGAGCGCAAATCACAACAGGTAAAAGTTTCTAAAAAACGCTCTATCACAGATGCTCTAACGGTTTCCGCTCCACAAACGGCAGCTTCTAGACTGCTGAGGTTTAAAAGTGATAGTTCTTCAGGCTTTACTGAGAGCGTTACTAAATCGTAGCCAAAAGTAGGAGCAGTTGTGACAGTACCTTGATAATGTGTTATTGCTTTCAACCAATGAATAGGTTTCTTAATAAATTCTAAAGGTGAAAAAAATGTAACTGGAAATCCATAATATAGAGGAGATAAAATTCCGCCAATCAGCCCCATATCATGATATTGAGGCAGCCAAGAAATCATATGATGATTTCCATGACCGTGAAAATATTTTCAAAAATATGTTCTAAATTATTTTGCAGATTTTCATGGCTAACCATTACGCCACGAGGTTTTCCTGTAGAGCCGGAAGTATACTGAATAAAGGCAATAGACGAACGAATAACAAATTCCGCATCCGATTTTATTTCGGGTAAATTTTCAGTATTAATCCAATCCAATTCGTACCAAGAATCTTTTGGTTCAGTTGCACGTTTCTCTAAAACTTGCCCTATATTTTTACTGTCTGTTAAAACTAGTTTTGCTCCACAATCAGCACTTATTGCCAAAAACCTCTCAGTACGCTTTTTCCCAGCAGTGGGTGAATGAGAAGGAACAGCGATCGCACCAGCAGAAAAACAACCCAACAGAGCAGCTACAAACTCCAAACCAGGAGAATAAGCAAGCAATACAGCCTTACCTACAGCTTTGCGATCGCGTAAATAAGCAGCTATAGTTGCGATGCGGCGTTCCAATTCGCCATAAGTCCATTCTTTAGAGTCTGAAGGTTCTCCCCTATACAAAAAGCGTAGTGCAGTGTCGTTGATTTGATCGCGAGTATGCTTTCTCAAGTATGTAAGAAAATTAGCTTTTTGTTCAACTTTCATAAAAAATAAAAATTGTGGGAAACTCCGTGTTTTAAAGCCGGAAAAGGAAAGGGCAACGGTACTTTTAAGTACCGTCAGAATGAATAAGAATAACCATCGCACGAAAAAATTTTATTGCAATATTTGTGGCTAATTTCTTATACAGATACTTCAAGTCACGTTTTTTGTTGTGATATTAAAAGAACCACTATTTCTAACAGAAATTCTAACAGAATACTCGCCTATCTTTTTCACTAGGTATCCCAACAAATAAATCACAGTAAATTTTTGTGAAGAAAAGGCTTAGCATCTTCACCAGTATAACTACTCGCTACATGACCATTGCCTGTCATTCTATATTTATAAGTTACCAGACCTTCTAAACCAACGGGACCTCTAGGTGGTATTTGCTGAGTACTAATTCCAACTTCTGCACCGAAACCGTAGCGGAAACCATCCGCAAAACGGGTAGAGCAATTATGGTAAACCCCGGCTGCATTCACCGAAGATAAGAAATTTTCTGCTGCTTCTATATCTTCAGTAACAATAGCATCGGTATGTTTGGAACCGTATTGATTGATGTGAGCGATCGCATCAAGTAAAGAATCAACAACTTTAATTGACAAAATCAAATCGCTGTATTCTGTTTCCCAGTCTGTTTCCGTTGCTCTGATAAGGTTGGATAAAATTGAAAGGGTGGCATCATCTCCTCTCAATTCCACATTTAATTTTTGTAAAGCTTCAGTAACAATTGGTAGAAAACTTGAGGCAATCTCTTGATGAACTAATAAAGTTTCGATGGCATTACAAGCAGCGGGATAGTGAGTTTTGGCATCCACCGTAATATTTACAGCTTTCTCAATATCTGCAGTTTTATCAATATAAAGATGACAAATTCCGTCAGCATGTCCTAATACAGGAATTAAAGTGTTTTGCTGTACAAATCGTACAAAAGAATTAGAACCCCTCGGAATAATCAAATCGACATATTTATCTAACTTCAAAAGTTCTAGAGTTTCCTCTCTGGTGGTTAATAACTGTACCACATCTGGGTTAACTGTAGTTTTTGATAATCCCCCTTTAATCGCTTTAACTATCGCTTCACAAGAACGAATCGCTTCTTTTCCACCTTTAAGAATCACACCATTACCAGATTTTATCGCTAGAGCTGCTATTTGAATTGCCGCTTCCGGCCGCGCTTCAAAAATTACTCCTAAAACTCCCAAGGGACAACTTACGCGCTTGAGAATTAAACCAGTATCTAGTTTACGGTGAATTTGAACGCTACCAACAGGATCCGCAAGCTTAACTATATCCCTTACTCCAGCAATATTATCTTTTAATTTATGTTCATCTAACTGCAAGCGCTTGTAAAGTGGCTTGGCAATTCCCTCACTTGCAGCAGCTTCACAATCGGCAATATTTGCCTGAATGATGTCATCTTGTGCTGATAGCAGCGCACTCGCAATAGCTTCAATAGCTTCATTTTTCGCCGCCGTAGATAAAGCCGCTAGCGACATCGCTGCAAGTTGAGTTTGTGTTGCGATCGCAATTAAATCGGAAGAGTCATGATTAGAAGCTGTCATCTTATTGCTCAAAAACGCAGTCTTATCTTACATCCTAGCGGTGAATGGGAAAAATGAGGCCTCGAGTAAAAAGTTAAGTAAGTCGGCATAAATAAACCAAGCTATGTTAAAAAATGTTTTTTATCCTCAAACCCTTACTTCTATTGCCGGCTTGCCGGCTTGCCTTCCCCCAACGATAATTTTCTGTACCAACCTACTTAAAACTCCAGGATGCCAACTGTTTAATTGCCGTTAGTAGCTCCTATACTAAACTCTTCAAATCTTGTGCAGTTTGATCTTTGCCAAATTTGTATTTATTATTAAACCAATTCAAATTTAATTACTCACCTTACCTTCGGTTTTGAATAACCTTTAATAACTGCTAAAGCTATTACTGTGAACTTTTGTTAATCTTTATAAAAGACTACAGTTGACTCAAGGTAGGTATTTATTCTCTCCTAAAAATATTTCACATACCATCCGGAATGTTAGATCTAGCTTTTGTAGTTTTCCCTGTCTAAATCAATATTCAGATCGGACTTTTTAAATAATCAAAATTTTATATCTTTTCAATTAGGGCTACCGGCATAAATCCCAGTCAAGGGCTCCCAATATAATTTTTTTCTCCTAACAAAATTATATTGGGTACCCGTCATTTAGGTCTCAAATCATTAACCACTACCTATAACTATCATGACTTCTACTTCTAATTTTCGGGAAACTCTAATTCAACTCAATAAACCTGTTTTGAGACAAGGCTCCACAGGTGAAGCGGTAAAGGAATTACAAGAATTGTTACAGCATTGGCAATGCTATTTTGGTCAAGTAGATGGTATATTTGGTCCCCAAACTACAGCCGCTGTAAATTGCTTTGAGTACTGGATGTTTTTAGCAGAAGACGGCATCATCGATGAAAATACTTGGTACTGCTTGTATAAAGGTGCTCCTGTAGAGATGCCCGTGCTGCAAATAGATAGTACTGGAGAACTAGTAGAGAAAATTCAGGAAAGACTTTTATGGTCGGGGTTTTTTCAATCTGCAATTACGGGTTATTTTGATATAGAAACCGAAAATGCCATCAAATATTTGCAACAATGTAGGGGATTAGTTGTAGATGGAATAGTAGGCGATCGCACTTGGTTTGAGTTAAGTAAAATTCGCGAGTATGGTTGTTAAATATTTTCACAAAAAACTTTTCCGATCCAGTCGTAGCCTTTCATTTTTATCTGGGTATTTTTAATCAATTATAATGGAATTATGGGATAATAATGGGATTTAAACTACCAGACGGATGAGAAGGATTTTCACTAGTAAGTTAATTACAAATAATCGGATTTTTTACTTGTTGCTGAGAATAAGCTAATGGTTCAATCACGATTTCTTCACCTCGAATCACAACAAGATGTTTTTTACAAGAAAAGAACCATCCGTCATCATTTTTCTCATAATTAACAATACCGCGTCTCAGTTGCCATTCTCGGACAGCTTTACCTCCAGAATATAGAGTAATTCTATAATCATCACCGAGGAAGTTAGAAATTTTTTTCGTCCAACTATTTCCTTTACTAGGGTTGCAACCACTTAGTAAAATCAGAAGTAAGAAACTAATAATTAGAAGTACAACTTTTAGTTTAGGCATGAAGATAACTTTTAATCCAATGCATTAAATGTACTCAAAGCTAATTTAATGAAATGAAGTGTAGTGTATTAATCTATTTCTTTACCAATTAACTTGCATATTACATTCTGTGACACTTGCATTATTACTTGTTTAATACTCTTCAAAATAGCAAAGAATAATTCAGAATAATTTGTATATAGAAAATAAATAGATTACAAATCAAAGCGATAAGTAGGTTGGCATTGAAAATAGTAATTGGGATAAGGCAATAGGAATAAGGGTTTGAGGGTAATTTACATTCTGTAATATAGCTTGGTTTATTTGTGCCGACTTACTTAATAGGATTAATCGCGATGCTGAATTAAGCAAAGCTCTTACTAGACGCTGTAGTAGTATCAAATCAGCAAACTATCTGTTGCAATTATTACAAATATAATTTATATAATCCCGGATTTTTCTCAATAAAAATACTGATTTACTCTTTTTTTGGTAATAGTAAATACTTTATTTACTTATAACAGATGAAATGCTATACATCTAACCATGTTATTTATCGGTTTTTTGTAATAAAAAAACAAAAAACCTCAAATTAAGAATTGTGTGATGCGAATATTTTCATTTCGATCGTGAAATTACATTATTTTTTTTGCACATGATATAGGTCACTTTTTATGTAAAATAAAATTTTAATAAAATCTGTCTGGACTTTTTTATGTTATTGACTAAAAAATTGTTTTGAAATGATTAATTCAAATCAAAACTGGAGATGACTTTTATTCCTTCAACTTAGCCTTTGCTTCCTGCCAAAGCGCTTCCAACTCTAATAAACTATATTCCTCAAGGGGACGCTCAGCAAAGGTTTCCATATGAAGTAATCGCTGAATAAATCGTTTATTCGTCCCTTGCAAAGCTTCAGTGGGATCTAAATTATTCCACCGCGCTAACTGAAGAATGGTAAATAACAAATCCCCTAATTCCTCTTCCTGTCTTTGGGGTGTTTCTTCTCTTAAAGCTTGTTTAAATTCTCCTAATTCTTCCTCAAATTTTTCCCAGACACCATCGATACTTTCCCATTCAAAGCCAGCAGCAGCAGCTTTTTTAGAAATTTTCATCGTCGCCATTAACGGCGGCAGCTTACGAGTATAACCACTGAGTTTCGAGCTAAGTTTTTGACTCTCCGCCGGCTCTTCCCCCTTTTCCGCAGCCTTGATTTGTTCCCAATTTTGTCTCACCTCATCCACATTTTGTACCGACACATCACCAAAAACATGAGGATGTCGGCGAATCAACTTTTGAGAAATACCGCTCGCGACTTCTTTGAGCGTAAAATCTCCATATTCGCTAAAAATTTGCGCTTGTAAAACAACCTGTAAAAGTAAATCCCCTAACTCCTCAGCAATATGATTTTTATCCCCACTTTTAATTGCATCAACCACCTCATAAGCCTCCTCAATCGTATAAGGAGTTAGACTTTCCGGAGTTTGCGCCAAATCCCAAGGGCAGCCCCCATCCGGCGATCGCAATTTCGCCACCACATCAATTAACTCTTGTAACGCTGCTAAAGTATCCATTCAGTTATCAGTACCATGACAGTATCTCGATTGAATTTATAATTCTTAACTCTTAAATCCTAACTCTTAACTCCGCGAGTTCCACTCCGCTGATTCTTCCCATCTCATCAGTACCATGACAGTATCTCGATTGAATTTATAATTCTTAACTCTTAAATCCTAACTCTTAACTCCGCGAGTTCCCAACTCCGCGAGTTCCTAACTGATTCTCCCCATCTGTTTGCTACTTCTTTCTCCTCACCTTGGATTTATGGCGACTACCGGGGGATTTACGTTTTTTCGTTTTCTTTTGGGGCAGTAAACTGGTAATACCTTTTCTTTTAAAACGCTTGTAAGCGGAATTTGACCAGTCACTTATGGAATGACTCATTGCACCTAGCTCCAATCCCACAAACAACGCTAAAAATTCCGTAGAATGAGAGTTGATTATTTCTAATAAACTTTTAGCAACTTCATGCCAACTCCAAGTCATAAACAGTTTCTCGGCAATAAGTAAAATTAAGATTCCCGTCACTGTAAGGATGCCGCATAAATAAATAACCCGTAGGGTTGTACCGATTAACGGACCATGAGATAAAAAAGAACGATGGCGGAGGCTTTTTTGATAGGGAAGCCAGATAAAGCGCAAATAACCCCAACGTTGATACTGAATTGAATAAATATCCAAATCGGGGCCAAACATCAATCCCCCAAACATAAACCCACCAGTAACTAACAAGGTGATACCGCTGCTACGAGTCTGCAAAAAAGTTACACCAGCAATAAACGGTAAAGCCCAAATTGTAATGCGATCGTGAGTTTGGCCAGAAGGCATAATCAAAAAAAATGAGGGAATTGGGCCGAATTGGGGATTACGAATTATCAAAACCCATAACTAAATTAAACTTTCCCTTTGTGGAAGAGTGGGGTTTGTCTAACGCCCGAATCATAACGAATAAACTGACATGATACCTTGAGTGATGTCTAAACATTTACGATCGCAGAATTTTGACTTTTGACGAAGGCGTTCTCGTCAGGTAGCGGTTGAGCCGCGAGCAGTCAGAAACCCGCTTTGTCACTACGATCCGAATCAAGGAAATCAGCTTATTTACGCAAATCCGCATCAAGATAAATCATCCATAAAAAAATATTTTCCAAAAAGACTAGCTTTTTAAGAAAAAGTTTGTTATATTATTTTCTTGTGAGCCAACAACGGACGATTAGCTCAGTTGGTAGAGCGCCTGCCTTACAAGCAGGATGTCACTGGTTCGAGTCCAGTATCGTCCATTTAAAAGCATGGATAATATTAGATTCCTGAAAATCGCAAATTATTTGATTGTATTGGCGGTTTTGATACACCTTGAATACACTTCTCGTTCCATAGAGGCTGCGTCAGCCGATCGATCGGAAGGTGAAATTCAAAAGTCAACAATTAATGTTTATGTTTCTTGCTAGAACAGCTAAGATAAGAGATTAACAAACGAGACGCTTTCCAACATATAAGGTAAGCTAAATTAATTCAGCGTTTTTGGGGAGAAGAATTAGTGAACGGAAGAAAATACGCCCCAGCAACCCAGCGCAACCGCGAACCGATTTTAAATGTGCTTTTAGAGGTTTTACCACCCACTGGTACAATTCTAGAAATTGCCAGTGGAACTGGAGAACATGCTGCATATTTTGCTCCCAAATTAAAACCTCGAAAATGGATTCCTTCCGATACTAGTTCTTCGCTACGTGAAAGTATCGCCGCATGGGCAAAACATTCACCTAGTGAAAATCTACACCAACCCCTCGATATTGATGCAAGTCAGCCGATTTGGAAGGTGGAAAAGGAAATATTATCGGAAATATCTGATATTTCAGCTATTGTGAATATTAATATGATTCACATTTCACCGTGGTCTGTTTGCTTGGGATTAATAGCCGCTGCCGGTCGTATACTTTCACAGGGAGGTATACTGTATTTATACGGTCCATATAAGCAAGGTGGAGAACACACGGCACCTTCCAATGCAGCTTTTAATGAGTATTTACAAGAACAAAATCCGGAATGGGGAATACGTAATTTAGAAGACGTAGTAGAAGTAGCCAGCGCCCATAATCTCACTCTACAAAAAACCTACCCGATGCCAGCAAACAATCTTTCTGTAGTCTTCAAGTATTCTTAAATTAAGGCGAGTTAGATATTGCGCATTGGAAATTTTGTAAGTTTTAATTGTTAAATTCCCAACTCCTAACTCCTAACTCTTAACTCCTAACTCCGCGAGATCCCAACTTCCAATTTATAATTACGAATTATGGCTGATGTAAACGGTACCTGGCTGGGAACTTATTGGCAAAATGGTAATCCGACTCGCTTTGAAGTTGTACTTGTACAAAGCGGTAATAGTTTGACTGGTAACGTTTTGGATGATGGCTATTTGGGAGAGGCTAAATTAAGTGGAGATGTGATAGGTAGTCGTATTAGCTTTATCAAGCGTTATTTTACAAGTTCACCTGATGCGGTAGAATATATCGGTACAATTTCAGAAGATGAAGATTATATTCAAGGACAATGGAAAATCACTAGTTGGGATTTCGGCCCTTGGGAAGCTAGACGTAGTGGTGAATCTTTAAGTTTGGAAGTTGGGAAGAAAGCAGCGAAAAAAACACCCATTACTATTAGTAAGAGGTAATTCACTTTATCAGTTATTCAATAAAATGGAGATAAGGAGACTCGAACTCCTGACGTCCTGCTTGCAAAGCAGGCGCTCTACCAACTGAGCTATATCCCCTTCTTAAGCCACTAAATTACCAGTAATCTAGCAACGAGAATTATTATAACTTATATACCCGATTTGCGAAAGCAGTTTTGAA
Organism: Cyanobacteria bacterium J06635_10; assembly: GCA_039820385.1. Classification (GTDB taxonomy): domain Bacteria; phylum Cyanobacteriota; class Cyanobacteriia; order Cyanobacteriales; family Nostocaceae; genus Rivularia. Next base: position 278 of record JBCBQE010000147.1, on the reverse strand, counting down.
AAAAAATTATCTGATTAAAATTTACAGTACTTTGCAACGCGAAGGAAGTACGAGAATCAATTATTAAAAATCCTGTGGAATGAGCATTTTCGATCCTGCGATCGCGCTTAATTGAAATGAAATATGCTCGATAGTCCAAGATATGAAACAAATGTATTAGTTGTTAAAATCTAAAATTGCTATGTCTGTAATAGTTGCTGCATTATATAAATTTGTCAAATTGCCAGATTACGCTGACAAACAACAACCTTTACTATCTCATTGCCAAGCACAAGGGA
>JBCBQE010000146.1:0-10329 GCA_039820385.1 Cyanobacteria bacterium J06635_10 | reverse complement strand
AAACACAAAATTTTCTTAGTAAGCTCAAATTATGGTATTTTAAGACATTAAATAAATTTTCTTGATATCTCGATAGATAATTTTTTCCAAAAATATATTGTTTTTGGAACATCGGAAACATATAATTATTTCCGATGAAAGTTGAGTCTAAACTTATCTAATAAAAAAGTATTTTTTCCAGGTAATAATACTGTGAGATCGCATTTAAAGTTATTAACAGAACCATTTTTGCAATTCCCGACTAAAACTTCCATAAGGGTTGTATGGTTTACAGAATTTATGGGTGATGGACACGCAGTGGCATACGGTGCTAACCTGCTAGGGAGTGTATTTACTAGAAATACCAGACCGATTCATTTAAGAGAAGATCAACAGTCGCGAGTCGGAAATCAAACGGCAGATGGAGAAGTCTATAATAAACCAGTTTTACGGGAAATCTGGCGACATGAAGCTCATTTAACAGATTTAGATCCGGGTAAGCGAATTTCTTATCGCATCACAAGCATTACGGAAAAAAGCGAATTAATCAGCAGTCGAACATATACTCTTGAACCTGCACCACCAATAGGTAAACCCTTAAAGATTTTATTGACTTCCGATCATCAAATCAAGCCGATGGTGGCAGCGAATTTACAAAAAGTCAGAGAAACCTTTAAACGAATCGACGCTGTTTTTTTCGCTGGGGATTTAGTTAATATACCAGATCGTGCGAGTGAATGGTTTGATGATAATCGTGGTAATGCATTTTTCCCTTGTTTGCAAGGACGTGCTAAATATGTAATGGAATACGATGGCGTACAAACAACTTATAAGGGAGGACAAATTCTGCAAAATGCTCCGATATTCCCCTGTGTTGGGAATCATGAAGTTATGGGGCGCTTTAACACCGGGAAAAGCTTGAATGAAGAATTTAACGATACGATTCCCCGTGATGTTGCGCGGAAGTTGTATCCGGAAGAATATGTAGAAGATGGTTCCTTCAATACCAATACTTTCGATAAAATATTTAACCTACCAAAAACAGAGACAGGAGAAAGAGGATATTATGCGGTAAGTTTTGGTGATGTGCGGCTCATAGTTTTAAATGTAACTAATATGTGGCGACATCCTACCACAGAAAACTCCCGTAGAGGGAAATATGCCGAACCCCAAAGCGAGTTAAGAAACCGAGAAAATTGGGGATATGGACAGCATATTTACGAACCGATTGCCAAGGGTAGCCCTCAATATAATTGGCTTCTAAAAGAACTCAGTAGCCTTGAATTTATGAATGCGAGATTCAAGGTTGTGATGTTTCACCATCCACCCCATACTTTAGGAGATAATATCGTACCTGCTTATACTGACCCAGTGCAGAGAATCGAACGGGGTAACAATGGTAAGATTACATCGGTGCGTTATGAATATCCCAAAGAAAAGGATTATATCATCCATGACTTGATACCGCTCTTAGAAGAAGCAAGGGTACAGTTAGTATTGTATGGACACTCTCATTTGTGGAATCGCTTTGTTAGTCCTAGTGGAATGCATTTTTTAGAAACATCAAATGTAGGTAATTCTTACGGTGCAGCATATGGAGATAGAAAGCGGACAAATTTACCACATATTGTTAATGACAATTATACAGAAGTTGGCGATCCCTACGGTTTAGAACCAGTAGTACCAAACATTGCTCCTCTGTTAGACGAAAATGGTAAACCGTTACCTTATATTTCCAGCAATAAAATTACGGTTTTTAGTATTTTTGATACGGAACATGGTACTGTAAGTAGTTATCGTTTTGATACTAGTAAACCTGATTCTGAAGTTATTAAGTTTGATGAGTTTCAGTTGAAAAAAGGGTTATGGGAATAGAACTCGCGGAGTTAGGAGTTAGGAGTAATAAGTAATTGCTCCCGCTCATTACGCATGCCTTTGGGGCTTATCGCTCTGGGTTACATAGTAAGTAATTAGCCCGACTGGATATTAATTGAATTTTCATCTTCGTAAATTCAATTAATATCAATGGTTAATTATCAAATTAAATCATCATCCGTATTTTAGAACCATCCTGAGTTTTATTTACCTCAATACGTGCGGTGAAGGCTTCTTTTAAATGGGGCATGTGAGTTACGGTGAGGATGCAAGCAAAATCGGTAGCTATGGCGTTGATTGCTGCAATTAATCTGTCGCAACCTTCATTGTCTTGGGTACCGAATCCTTCATCAATTATCAGTAATTGTAAAGCGGCTCCTGCTCGCTGTGCTAATAATTTTGCTAATGCTAAACGAATTGCAAAGTTGATTCTAAAAGCTTCCCCACCGGAGTAAGTTTCATATGCTCGGGTACCTCTAGCATCGGCAATTAAAATATCTAAGGTGTCTATCAATTTGGCATTTTTCTTTTTAGATTTACTGCTTTTACCCGCTCTTTGAGTAATAAATTGTACGTGCAGTTGGTTGGCACTCAATCGCGAAAGTAGTTGATTTGTCTGGGCTTCTAGTTGCGGCAAGACATTTTCAATCATCAGTGCTTGGATACCTTTTTTACCAAAAGCTAGGGCTAATTCCTGATAAACTCGCTGTTGTTCTTTGACTTTCTGTAGTTGCTGCTGCTGCTCGGTATACTGAATTTGTAAATTATCCAAATGTTGAGACTGCTGCTGCAATCGCCCTAAATGACCAAGTTTATCGTCGAGTTGGCGGCGACGGTTTGCTAATTGCTGTTCTAAAGTTTGAATTTGAACCTTGGGGTTGGCAGTTTGTTCTAACTGCGCGACTATAGACTCAACTTGAGCTGCCAACTGTTCTTTCTCACTCAATCTTGCTTTTAAAGCTGATTCTACATCTTGCGATCGCCTTTTGATTTCGGGATGCTGCTGAAGAGCACTAAGTAGTTGCTGATGGCGCAAATGCCAAGATTGGGCTTGTCTTAAATCTATACGGATTTGATTATGATAAGCGTTGTCGTAACCCATCGAAGCAATTTGATTTTCTAAATCCTGGATTTCTCTAGCAATTGTGGAATCAACAAGTTCATCTTTGATTTGATTTTCTAATTGACTAATTAATGCTTGAATTTGCGGTTTTCTGGCTGCTAAATGCGCTTGTCGCTTGCGTGCATCTTTAATTTGTCCCTGTTTAATTTCTGCCCAACGCCATTTTTCTACTTCGCTACGAGCGAGGGCATGGTTTTGCTCATTGTAATTAAGCTGTTGTAAATATTCTTCTAATTCTTGTAACTCTTTTTGTTTTTGAGGAGCGTAATCACTTAGTTGTAAAGTTCTTTCTAATCTCTGTTTTTCAACAGCTATTTGCTGTATTTGTTGGTCAACTTCGCTTGTTGCCTGTAATTGTGCGGCTAATTCTCCCTTTTGCTCCCGTAAAGCTTCATAGGGAGCTAATTTACTACTTACACTGCGATATTCCTGCCTAAGAACCTGAATCTCTCGTTCTGAAACTGCCATTTGATCCCTAAATACCCATAATCGCCCTTGGGTATCTTTGTGTTCAACCTGAGTTTTATCTACTACTCGATTCCAGTGATGTTCGTCCAAAGGGCGTTCGCATAAAGGACAAACAGCGTCAGGGTTTTGTAACATTTGCAGTTTTTGCTCTAATTCCCCCAAAAGCCGTTCATATTCGCGCTGCTGAGCCTGTAAGCGCTCCATAAAATGCCGTCTTTCCTGTCCTTTTTCCTGTACTCTTTGTAAATAAATCTTATCTTTATCTAACTTTTCAATTTTCGTTTCTACTTCCATAACCGCTTGTTGGAGTTGCGGTTGGCGGCGAGATTGACATTGTAACTGTCTTTGAGTAGTTTGCAACTGTTCTATTCGAGCGACTATTCCTGCTTGAGTGCGATGAAGTTCAGTTTGCAATTGTTGGCGCTGCTGCAAGATTGGAGTTACCTCCATTTGTAGCCTATCCAAATTACTCAGATGCTGACGGGCTAATTTTAATTTTTCCAGCGCCGTTTCCACATCACCTGTATGATTCAGAGTCTGCTGAATATCTTCTTCTTGCTGCTCTAACGCTTCCAATTGCGCTTGAGCTTGTTGTAATTGTCTCTCAATTTCTTGAATATACTTGTTCAACTGTTGTTGCTTTTGTTGGCGCTGCCCAGCTGCGCTCTGGTATTCTGCAAACAAAGCACCCATTGCTTCTTCTTGAGATTGCAGAGTTTGGTAATGGGCGTATCCGGCTTGAATTTGTGCTTCACCAGTTAAGACTTCTTCTAATGACTCAAGCTGAACTTTTAAACTTGATGCTTCGCTTTCAAGACGTTTGCTATCAGCCGTGAGATTGTTATATTGTTGCCGAACAAAATGCAGTTGTTCTTCCCAACCTTGTCGTTGATGTTCGACAACTTGCAAACTTTGTAACTGAATGTTCTCAAAAGCTTGTAATTTTTGTAGTTCGTTAAGTTCTATTTCTAACTCAGTTCTTTGTTGAGCGATACTTTTTTGTTGTTGCAGTTGAGTTTTCATCGACTGCAAACTGCGCTCTAACTCTTCTCCCCGTGCTTTTAATTGACGCGATAATTCCTTGGCTCTTTCTTCTAACTCATCATATTGATTTAACTTTAATAATTCAGCTAAAATTTCTTTACGCTCGCTCGGACGTTTGAGCATAAACTCATCAGCACGACCTTGACGTAGGTAAGCAGAATTTATAAAAGTATCATAATCGAGCTTTATATGATTAATAATTTCATCTTGAGTTGCCCTTAAACCCTTAGCAGTAAGAGATTTAAACCCTTGGGGCGTTTCAATTTGAAATTCCAAAGCACTACTTGAACCCCGACGACGGGTACGAATTACCCTATAAGTTTGTCCATTGGCTTCAAAAATAAAATCAACTCGAACATCCTTGGCTCCAGCATGAATCACATCATCTTCTGAAGCCGCTCTACTTTCACCCCAAACTACCCAGGTGATAGCTTCCAAAAGGGAAGATTTACCAGCGCCATTAGAACCACAAATGCACGCCGTATGCAATCCGCTAAAATCTAAACTTGCGTCTTGATAACTAAGAAAGTTTTTTAATTTTACTTGTACTGGAATCATTTAGCAATACGGAGAGCGCTGACTTTTTATTAATAGCAGTACATATGCTGTTTCTGTAGTCTAACTATGTAAAAATGTTCTTTCTAGTTTTTAATCTATCATTTTTACAAAACTTAACATTTTGAAAGATTTAAGTTTTCTATTAAGCAAAATATTTTATCTCGATCGCGGAAAAAATAATTTGAGTTAACAGTTCGGAGTGAGAGAAAGGTAATCGCGAGGGAGACAAGGGAGAGTAGTTACAATTTTCACAAGTTAACATTAATAGTCCGATGGCGGTATCTTCCTATAATAAACCTGTTCGGGTCCCAAGATTAAGCTCTCGTCTCGCGTAAGAGAGTAAGAAAAATAAATTATTAGTGGAAACAAAATGGTTAAATTACCTATTAACTTCTAACTCAAGATACTCTAATAATAGTATTTCTTTATAAAGATGCGCCGAATTTAGCCACCATTTCGGTTGGCAATGTATCGGTTAGCTGCAGCCTTAGGGGCACAGAGCTCTAGGGCAGCCTCATACAGAATTGGTATAACTTAAAATTGCCGAGTAAGAGGGTGAGAGGGGGAGGAAATAACTTTTTGTTCTCATTGTTAATCAAGGCTGAGTTTGCGCAGGTACGTGCTCGTTTACCTGCGCTAAATTGGCCGTCAGGCAGGAGCTACACCGTGGCATGAGAATAACTATTTTCTATTGCTTATCCCCCACCAATACTTCGGCAACGTTTGGGTTGTTACTAATTAATAAATTTTTAATCCATTGAGTCAAGGGCTGGGAAATTGAATTTTGTTACCTTGAGGGGTAGAAATGATTGTTCCGCCTAAAGCTTCAATTTGGCGAATGGCTCTTGCTTGGGTTTTTTTATCGGTTCGGTGACTTAAAACCATAGCCCAAGCAGAAATTTGAGCTTGTTTGCTATTGCGATTGTTTTTAAGAAACTCAGCGGTTTTTCCGGAAATCGATGCTACTAGCTGACTTTCGGAATCTGAATGTTCCTTAGCCCACCGAGAAGCATTCGTAAAGGATTTTCTTGCAGCTTGAGAATCACCGAGAAATAACAATTCATCAACTGCTTTGTAACGCCATACATAGTAAGAATTTTCCGGAACCCAAGGATTAAGGGATTTTAAACCGACCTTCATTATCTTTACGGACTTTTCTGGCATAGCAGCATACATAGAACTACTTGTAGAAAGTGCCAGATAGGCATTTACAAACCGAGGGTCGCGCTTTAAAATGACTTCAAAGTATTGAGGACTTAACCCATAACCTGTTAAGGCACGAATTTCGTCATCTCCAAAATATTGTAAAAAATTTAGATAAATCCAATTTGCAATTAAGTTATCATAGCCAAATGTAGGAACTTTTTTGAGAAATTTGAGACGGACTGATTCGGCTTTAATTTCTCGTTCTATGACTTCTACAGAATTAGTTGGTTTGGCCCAGAGTAATTTTTGCATTTGCGGAAATTGTAACAAACTAACTGCAAATAAGCATAAACAGGCTACACTTGACGAGGTAATGACTTGACGAAATAGAGCGAACATACAGATGGGATAACTAAAAGGTATTGGATTACCACCTCATAGTTCCCTCATACTTTACAAAAGTAACAAGTTCAGATTATTGACTTATTGTAGTTTTCTGTTTTGTCTGACTAAACTCAAAACCACAGAGGATTGTGAATCGTTACTTTTTCGCTCTACGCCCAAGCTGAGGCGGTTTCTCAGGCTTTTGTTACCTGTGGACTACCCGAAGTCCCGAACCGAAGGACTGAAGCCTTTGTAATTGGTCTGTAAAGAGCTATTGTCATTGACCTGTGGTTTTAGCCATGGGCTTGAAGAGTAGACTGAGGGACCTCTTGTGATTAGAGTCGCCGAGCCGCGTCAGTAACGGTTAAGTGCTTTCCCAGTTAGAACTATTTACAAATTCCCCTACCCGAACGTGGTAAAAAGGAACATTGTGATAGTAGTGTTCGAGGAGACTATATGAGGTTTTCTGGTTGGCGGGATTATACCAATAAAAACCAGGTGCTTTCATAGAGACGTTGCATAAACATGCATTTGTGTTTCCTCCCAGTACTTTTAAGTCTGGATTTCCACACTAAGCTGAGAACCTATGGCTATTTTAGTCATATGTAGTTTCGTAGAGAATAGACTAGTGCATTCACTCACTATCTTTCCCGGAGAACCAAAACCGGGAACAGAAATATTAATATGTGTGGATTGCTAGAAATAGTCTACGGTTCGCGAGCACATCTTTTTGTTTAAATGACTATATTGGGACAAGATTTGAAAATTTGTAATCATGGCAAGTAAGACGATAAACGTTAGGGAATATACCGTCCGGGCGCATAAGCGCATGATTCATACGAGAGTGTTCTCGTTTGTATGTAAGGCCTGCAACAAGCCTTCAGAACGGGAAACTTATGGTCCGCGTCCGCTTTATTGCGAAGAATGTCGTCCACCTCAACCGTCTTATAGGAAGTCCAACTCGAGGTCTAAAAAAGCTAAACCAAGAGTAATGAATTATAAAGGTGAGGCTGAAATTAGTTGAATCAGAATGTTATGAAACCAGAGTCCCAGCAAAAAATAGAAACACCACCATCTGCCTTACTTGAACCATTGTTAGGTTTAAGAGAATATTATGGTCGGCTAGTACAAGAGTACGAACATAAAATTACCACTGCCAGAATTCAACTTGCTCACGTTGAAGCTTTGTTGTCCAATTCTTCGGCTGTAATCAATGGTAAAGGCTTTCCTGGACTGGAAATACTGGATATTACAGCGATTACGCAAGCATCCTCCCGTCTATCAGCCGAAGCAGATAAATCTCAAGTGAATGGTATTGCTACTCAACAAGAGACAGATCGAGTTCAAGAGTATAGCGAAGGCGACGAGTCTGAACTCGAAGCGAATGAGGAAACTCCTTCAACGGAATCAGTTGAAGAGCATAGTAACCAAGATAATCTTGTTGATGAAGTCAGCCAGTCTTCTACCCTCAAGGGAGCGACACCAACCAAAGGTAAATATAATCCGAAAAGCGGCTCCGATATCCCGATGTTGCCCGAATTTCGACATATTTCCCGGATCGAAGGTATTAAACAGCTTTTAGAAGAAAATACGGGTAAAGTCTGTCATATTGATTTCGTGGTGCGTTCGCTTTATGGAGATTTAGAGTCAACTGCATTTAAAGTTGTCAAAGGTAGAGTGCATTCTTCGCTTACTCACGGCAAAGAACAAATGTACTGGGCTTCGGTTCCCGACGAGCCTGGTTGTTATACCTTGGATTTAAGTTTGGTAACACCACCCGGTAGCAAACAGAAATCTAAAAAAGCGAAATCTAAAACTAGAAAGCCATTGATACCTCAGAGGACAAAAAAAATACCAATGTTGCCTCAGTATGAAGGGCAGTTTCTGATTGATGCGATTTCTTCGTTTTTGGAAAGAAATTCGGGAAAAATCTATTCTGTGAGTGAAATAATTGAACAAATTTATGGAGCGCTTGATGAGGAGGAAATTAGAGAAATGAAGATTAGGAGCATGGTATTAGGTGAACTTTCCCGAGGTTATCGGATTGGTAGATTTGCCAGAGTTCCGAATAAACTGGGTTATTACACCTGGGATTTAGATACTGTGAATGCTCAAACAGCATCCTAATCAATAGGTAGGGCCACCTGTAATATGCGTGGACGAGACAATGCTCGCCCTATCTATAGTGGCGAGCATTAGTTTTGGAAATGAGGAATAGGTTATGGAACATACTATGATAGGAGTTAGTACCACCGGAGTTAGGAGTTAGAATTTAGTTGTGAATAGGATAAATGTAAATATATAGAGCTATATGTCTGCATATAGAGATTTATTTTACATTTTTCAACTTCTCCATGCCTCATTTTATGCTCCATGCCGTTGGAAAAATGCTCGGTTAGGCGGCTTAAAGGGTAAAGCCGCCTACAGCCGTATTTAACTAATTTGTTAAAACCTATTTATTTTGGATAACTTTAATGTAACCCTCTATACTAATTTCGAGCATTCTCGAGCAATTTGCCAATCTTCTTGAGTGTGTATAACTAATACTCTTACTGCCGATTCGGTTGTAGCAATATCTTCATCTACGGGTGTACTAGTGTTTTTACCTGAATCAATTTTGATTCCCAAAAATTCAAAGGTTTCACAAGCAGCTTGGCGAATTTCGGGAACATTTTCACCAACGCCAGCGGTAAATACTAAAACATCCAATCCTTTCAAACTGGCAAGCATGGCTCCAATGGAGGAACATAGACGATGCAGGTACATATCGAAGGCGAGGCTAGCGCGTTTATTGTCTTGAGAAATTGCTGCTTTTATTTGTCGCATATCGCTGGATATTCCGGATATACCAATTAATCCTGATGCTTTATTTAAAACATTATCTAATTGTTCGACTGTACAATAACCTTGTCGTAATAGGTAAATTAAAATTCCTGGATCGACACTACCGCAGCGACTACCCATCATTAATCCATCAAGGGGTGTAAATCCCATAGTCGTGTCTATACTACAACCATTTTTGATTGCGGCTAAAGAAGAGCCGTTGCCTAAATGACAGTTTATTATCCGTAAAGATCCTAAATCTTTGCCAAGAATATCGGCAGCACGTTCAGCACAGTATTGATGGCTGATACCATGAAACCCATAACGAATAATATCCTGTTCTACCCATTCATAGGGACCGGCATAAATCGCCGCAGCATCAGGTATATTGCGATGAAAAGCGGTATCAAAAACTGCTACTTGAGGAACTTCTCCTAAAAGATTTTCCACAGCTTCAATTCCTGCTAAATTAACGGGATTGTGTGCTGGAGCAAGAGTTGCAAGATTGGCGATCGCATTTTTTACTTGTTGAGTAATTACTACACTTTCTCTGTACTCTTTACCACCATGTACGACTCGATGTCCCACTACATCAATTTCTGAAAGTTGATTGATGACTTTAGTTGAACCTCCAGACATAGTATTAAGTAAACGAGCCATTACTTGAGATTGGGAATCTGTGGCGATTTCTTCGGTGAATTTGGCTCCAGTAGCTGTTTCTACCTCGATTTCTGCTACACCTTGATGATGAGCAAAATCGACTTTACCTTCCCAAAGCGGTGCAGGTGGTGAAATAGGAAGAGTACCATTGTTAACTTCATATAAGCAACTTTTTTGAGTACTGGAGCCAGCATTTAATACAAGTATTTTCATTGCTCAGGATTATTCAAGTTTGTTTCCCCGCTATAATTTTCTCGTCAAGGGTTCCC
>JBCBQE010000145.1:0-10392 GCA_039820385.1 Cyanobacteria bacterium J06635_10 | reverse complement strand
TTGCTGTTTGGAGATTCAAGTATTGTACACGGGCTTAGCAGCGCGTTTTATTTCTATATTGTCAGAAAGCTTAGCTCTTATCTTCAACTAGTTGCGATTATCTTCTTAGTAGCTAAAATTTCGTTATTATTTGGGTAAATATTTAATTTTGATGCCTCTTTCACTTACTTTGATTGCTGATTTATTTCCCTTAATATTATCCTCCTAATTTTATTTCCTATCAGCAGCTACGGTTGCATCCAGTCATGTCAAGGCTTCCCATAATAATTTTTTTTATAAGAAAAAATTATTATGGGTGCCCGTCAAATTCTATTACCATAACTAGAGAATGAATCAGATCCCAAAGATATCCAACAATAAGGCGATCGCAGTATTTGATTTCGACAACACTTTAACTAAACGGGATTCTTTACTACCGTTTCTCCGAATTACCCTAGGGCGATCGCGATTTTTCTGGGGAATGCTGCTGATGAGTTCAGTACTAACAGCATACGCTCTGAAATTAATCCCTAATTGGCGAGCTAAGGAAGCAGTACTAACTCATTTCCTATCTGGAATAAAAACTGAAAAACTAAACCGATTAGCCGAGAATTTTGCCGTCAAGGAGATACCAAAATTACTTCGTTCTGAAGCTGTGCAGCGCTTGCGCTACCATCAAGAACAAGGACATTATATTATCTTGGTCAGTGCTTCCTTAGAAGCTTATTTAGTACCTTGGGCTAATATTATCGGCATTGACCAAGTTATTGGCACTAAACTGGAAAGCCAATCAGGTGTTCTAAGTGGACGTATTCAAGGCAATAACTGTTATGGCAAGGAAAAAGTTGAGCGACTCACAGAAGTTCTAGGAGATTTGAGTCAGTACTGCATTTATGCCTACGGCGATAGCCGGGGAGATCGAGAAATGCTGGATGCTGCAACTTTTGCCTATTACCGAAAATTCCATGACACTGAAGAAGTAGAACCAAAGAAAGCTAAACCTCATTGGGAGAGGGGATTAATTTTATCCGTAGTTGCTGCTGCAATTCTCTACTTGGCAATGGTTGTGTGGAGCGGAGCCGAACAATTCTGGGCAGCATTGAATCTGCTTCCTACTTGGCTGATTCCTGCTTTACTTGGAATTATCTTTTCAGGCTACTGTCTGCGCTTTCTCCGGTGGCATTGGTATCTTCATCATATGGGCTACCCCGTACCCTGTCGAAGTAACTTCCAAATTTTCTTGTCTAGTTTTGCTCTGACGGCTTCTCCTGGTAAAGCTGGTGAATCTATTAAGTCTCTTCTCCTTAAACGTCGTCATAATGTTCCCGTAGCTCCAACTCTAGCGGGCTTGTTCTGCGAACGTTTCACTGATGCTTTATCAGTTGTTCTGCTTGTCTGCTTGGGATTAGCTTCGATCGCCGTAGGAACTCAAGTTACTTGGACTATTCTTGCTCTGGCTGCAATTCAAGTGGCGATCGTTTTATTACTACAGCACCCGAAATTACTACAGCGCTATTTGCTCAAACCTCTTGGTAGAATCCAAAAACTTAAACCAGTAGTTAGTAAAGTTGATTCTCTAATTACCAGTGCCAGTATTTTGCTTAAACCTAAACTACTAATTGGCAGCATTTTAATCGCTCTTATTGCCTGGGGTTTGGAAGGGGTTGCCTTATACTACATCTTCCAATACTTGGAAGCACAATCCATTACACTCTACCAAGCTGTCTTAATTCATACTGCTTCTGGCTTGATTGGTGCTTTGTCTATGTTACCTGGTGGTATTGGCGGAGCGGAAACCGCTTCTATCAGTCTTTCTACTCTCTATGGTGCAACTCAATCTCAAGCTGTTGCTGCCACACTCTTAATCCGTTTACTTACTCTTTGGTTTGCTATAGTAATTGGAATTTTGGCTATGTTATTAGACCGTAATTAGTAAATAGGTTAGTCCATACAGATTGTACATGATTTTATCTTTTTTGAAAAAGTGATCTATATCACGTCCAAAAAACAAGATAATTCCGTTTGTTAAATACAAATTATTTTCAATATTAATGAGATTCTTCTCAATAAAGAAAATAATTGTAAATTTTTGTTGCAAATTACTGATTTTTTTTGTATTTAGCTGTTCTATTTGTTTCTTCAGTTTCAGTAGTTAAGTATTTAAAATTACTCTCAATATTAAATTTAAGTATTTTTTGGGATAAACCGGGGAAAATTTCAGAAAATCTTTGTTCTGGAAACTTTCCGAAAGAATTAAATCTACTTATCTACTTAACCAAATAAATTTCTAATTTCACCTTGAGTAAAGATATTTCACTAAAGTATTTCTTTTGGATTGAATAAAAAATGTAAATTAGTATCGTTTATCCCTAAATTTCGCAACGCGCTTATTTGGGGTAGAATTTTCCAAGATTTTTATAATAAATAGAAAGACGTAGCATTGCTACGTCTGTACATCCCAAATGTTGTTGGGTAAAAAAATTAAACTGCTGCATTCTCAATGACAACAACTTCCTTTTGAGAATCTGGTAACAAACGCTTAAAACCTTGTTTGACAAAACCTTGTAAAAATACCACTTGCTGATTTTGTGCAAAGACTTGCTGTAAACTTTGTCCGAATTTCTCCAAATTAAATTCACCAGGGCAAGAAGTTGTAGCGATTTCTTGCTGCTCGAAGTACTCTACTATTGCTAAACCGGCAATTCTAGTTAAATAAGCTGCACTCAAACCTTGTACAACTCCACCAGCAACAAAAGTAAAGGCATTGCTTTTTAATACAGTACTAATAGTCTTAGTAGAAAGTTCCACCAAACCGAGTTTCAACATCAAACTTCCCATTTCACCAGCAACGGTTTTGGCTTGCTCTAAAGAAAACTTCTGCTGATAAATTCCACCCAAATCCATTACCATTTGAGCGTTGATTGCTGTGGTTGCCAGTATATCAAGTGCCGGTACTGGATTAGCAAATGCCGCAGCAGCACTTATCCACTGATATTGTTCAATTACTGGATTAGCGCGTAATTTTCTAACTCCATTTAATAAGTCTTTAGCTTCGGCTTTAAGCAACTTGGCTTTTCTCATGGTGCTTGCCCATACCAATTGCTGTCTTTGAGTTAAAATAACATCGAGTTGCTGGCTTAAATTTTCGATATCCGGTGCTGGTTGCTCCATCCATTCTTGCACGGAATTATCTTCAAGATGTTTCCGTACTTTGATTGCTTGAGGAGAAGCTGCTGTCGCTACAACATTTCCACCGATTTGCTGTTTCAAAGATAGCAATATGCTAGCACGCTCATCGGGTAAACACTGGTCTTGCTTATTGTAAACCAACATCAAGCGTTGATTTTCAGCTTTTAATTTCTCCAAACTCTGAAATTCTGTCTCCGTCAAATCGCCATTTGTAAGAAACAGCACGAAATCGGATTGTGCAGCATTATCTATTGCCGCAGTATCTGAATTTCCTTGGATAAATAAAGGTGATGTCTCTTGAAATTCTACGGATGCAAGTTTTCGATTTTGCAAAACTTTAATCAAGGTGGTTTTACCTACAGATTTACCACCAGTTACTGTTATTTTAATTTCTTCTCTATCTAATTCACTCTGTAAGTACGGAATTTTATCTTGTAGTAAAGCTGCTTTTTCTAAGGCTTCTATACAATCACCTGCAACTTCATGTAATTTATTTATAGCGATCGCACTAGTGGCGATGGTATTTTCTACCGTTACTCTCGCGATCGCCATTTCATCTATTTGCTCCTTGCTAGGCTTGGTTCGATTTTGTTTAATTAGCCACAAACCGCCACCAACTGCAAGTAGACTTAACAAGCTAAATTCGCCAAGCTGCATCACCTTATGATGCCAATTTTCTAGTATCCATAGAGTAAAGGATAAACCTACTCCTCCGACTAAAATAGGACGCTTTAATTTCCAACCCATAATTAAAATTACCCACTATGACGGATAGTTTTTCTTTTCCAGAGTAAATCAAAATCTTGCTAGCAAAGAATTACAAGCATGAACTGATGGGTTTTGATTTTTATCGATTTTCTCTTGGATAAACTAGTTTCTAACTGTAGCGGTGGAGTTGGGAACGAGATTTTTTCTATATTTACTTAATCCGCATGCAGTGTATTTGGCTACGATTCACAATCGAAATAACAGATTCTGTTGAATATCTTGGTGAGAAATTGTTTATTCTAGATTTTCCGAGATTTTTTGAAGCGGCAAGGAGATACTAAGCGGATTAATGCAGCAGATGGGATTATCTTTCAACAGCTTTTAAAAATATCTTATCTAAGCTACTAGAGGCTTCTAATTAACGGGTACCCATGAGAACTAAATAGAGCAGATTTCATCTATATGAGGTACATTTAAAACCGCTCCCTAACCCAATACATCTCTCCCCCTGCTTGTCTTGTACCTCATGTACAAGCATACCTGCTGTATGTCAAAAATATTTGGTTTTTCCGATCCAAACATTTCACCATAAAACAAATCTCTACGACCAAAATAATCGTAGAGATTTACTTATATTCAATTTGGTAGCGGGAAGTGGATTTGAACCACTGACCTTCGGGTTATGAGCCCGACGAGCTACCAGGCTGCTCTATCCCGCGTCGTCTTTAAATAATATAACAAACAACTCCATATCTGTCAACTACAACATTGATAATTCTCCAACAACTTCCAAACGCTTGTATTGAGCTAATGTCATAAACTTTTCTGAAAGGGCTTCGGCGGTGCTGGGGGTAATCCAACCGAGTTGAGTTAATAAATGAATGGCTACGGCGTATTTTGCCCGTTTGGCTCCATCCATAACTTTAATTACCAAACCCATGCCTTCACCCAACCTGCTAATACACTGCAATCCTTCGGCACCGGATTTACTTATCAATTCTCCTGGAGCCAAACGCATGATTTCCGTGTCAAATTTGCCTTCACCCGCTAACATGAGTGGATGATGAGTCATGGCACGGACAATACGCTCCATATCCAAACTATTACCAGAAGATAAACGAGCGTAGAGCGTAGCGATTTGACAGAGCTGCATTAAATATGTAGGTACGCCACAATCATCATGAGCGCTAATAAATTCAGCTGCGGGCATTCGTAACAATTCTGAGACTTTGTTCAATACCAATTGTTGTACTGGATGCTTGCGCTCTAAATAATTAGCTAAAGACCAATTGCATTGCTGGCAAACTGCTAACATGCCGGCGTGTTTGCCAGAGCAGTTATATTCTAGACTACTGCGTTTACCGTTGGGAATGGGACATTGAAGTGCTGTTGGGTCAATATCGGCTCGCCATAATATATTAAATGCCTGCCTGACGTGTTCTATGCTTCCGTCATGAGAACTACAAATAATAGCTAAATCTTTGTCATTGAGGTTGTAACGCTCTAAAGTCCCCGTACTAGTTACAGCCAGGGCTTGAAATGGCTTGAGTGCGGAACGGGCAAAGGTAGCTGTTTCGGCATTTCCTGCCACAGAAAGCACTCGTCCCCGTTCGTCACACAGTACAGCTTGGACTATATGTTTTGATTCAATAATTCCTTCACGCAGTAATCTTACTTCTACTGCGGGTGCTTGAGTTCGTTTTGCCATTAACAATCCTTAGCCAACTATACGCCATAAGTGTGACATAATCCTATACAGACCTTACGATAAAGTGTAGGCTTCTCGGAGACTCCTGGCAACCCATCGGACGTTAACCGTGACTCTGACGAGTCACTTCGCGTATCGCCCTCCGGGCGACGCGAGCCGAGTGCTCGCGGCACGACGACATAAAGGTACGCGCAGTGTCTCCGTTAACGAAGTATG
The DNA here is from genome assembly GCA_039820385.1 of Cyanobacteria bacterium J06635_10. Taxonomy (GTDB): domain Bacteria; phylum Cyanobacteriota; class Cyanobacteriia; order Cyanobacteriales; family Nostocaceae; genus Rivularia. Next base: position 4,592 of record JBCBQE010000145.1, on the reverse strand, counting down.
CCCGTACCTTTATGTCGTCCCGGAGGGGCTTAGGGCTTAGGAGATAATTTATTTACGACAAGGGATGCCGGGCGTTAACCATATTTCATTATTATAAGTATGTCTTATTCCGTACATGAGTGTAAATCAGCGCAACGATTTAGATGAGAGGGTATTTGGAACACCTCTCATCTAAATTTTTCGGTGTTATAAAGACACGCGTGCGTTTTGGGGTACCGAGTATTTCTGGGATCTATAACAATCGCCAAATCATGGTTCCAGCAATAAACAAGATCGCCAAACACAATCCAGTTACTTGCAACCTCTGAATAATAGGTCTAATCTCATATGTTACAACTAAACGGTCGCGGTCTAGAACTTGTTGGGGTTTCATCCAATTTTGTCCGTCATACCATCCCGATTCTTCGTAAAAGATAATCGGACTGACCAAACGATCGCGTACGTAAGACCAACCTAAATACAAACGCAATACAACTAGGACGACTCCTACACTTGCCCCTGCTATCCCACACAAGATAAATTGAGCCATATACTTATGTGGGGGAAAACTGGAGTAAGCTATAGGTCCTGCTACCAGCCAAGATAACCCCCATGTCCAAGCTATTACCTTCAGATAGGAGGGTATTGAAAGGCTAGAATCACGAAATAGCCAAGAGTTTTTTAATTGTTCGTACTCGTTCAACGGTTGTTGTTCACTAGGAACCGGGCAATTCGATACCTCATAATCAATCATTGTGCTTCATCCCCACCCTTTATGTATGCCTGATAGTCCACAGGTGACCCATGACCCCAGAATGCCTCTAGATCGTAAAATTCTCTTTCATTAGGCATCATAACGTGAACGATGACTTCACCATAATCTAGTACTACCCAATTTCCTTCAGCTTTGCCTTCCGTTCTTAAGGGTAAGCGATCGCACTTCTCTTCGACTTCCTCTTCTATCGTATTGGCTAGAGCTCTTACCTGAACGTTTGAATAACCAGTCATGACAACGAAATAATCGGCGAGGTAAGATACGTCTCTAACGTAAAGCACCAACATATCGGCTGCTTTGCGATCGTCACCTGAAGCGGCAATAGTTAAAGCGAGTTTCGCGCTATCATCAGCATCAAGCTGTTGAAAACTTATGGGGGCGTTGCTAAGTGCAACAAATTCAGATTGCAAATCGGCTTGGAAATAATCAGACATTAAAACTTGCTCTGCTTATTTGGGTGAGGTTTTCAGATTTTTCTTCGATCCCCGATCTATCGCAACATTAATTGCAAATTTTTATCAATAGGTTTCTTGAATAGTAGCAAAAAACAGACATTTATGGCTTCGTTCATATTATAATCCATTAGTATTTGCACTTAATCAAAAACTTATTTTTGGTAGCAATTAGTCGCAAATAAATCAAGGGAGGACCGTCCATTTTTTTAAATAGTACAATTGCAACTCAAATATACCGCCTTGAGAGATATTTTCGCGGCTAACTTGTTTTAAAGCTTGTAGAGAAGCTGTTTGGCAATGTCTAGATTCTAAAGTATCGGCTAAAAATATGAGATGAGAAAGTTTGCTCATATTTGGTCTACCTAAAGTAGGATGGGCTATTGGATTTAAAACTTGTCGATCTAGAAGACCAAATGTATCCAAGGCTACAATAGCACTGACATCTGCATGCAAAAGATGAGGAGTTGCACAGAAATTGTCATCTAGAATTAATCCCTCAATGTATGGCATATGCAAAAGTCTTTGAGGTTTAAAGCACTTAGCCAAATCGTGCATTAACCTGGTGGTTGGGGTTTGTTGCTGTTCTAAATCGTAAATAGTAGCCAAGATGCAGTTTGTTCTACTCTCTCGAATATAATGTACCTGCTAGTGTGGAAAATTGTGCGATAAATAAATTAATACTTGTAAGCAGATCCCAACATAGTTACAGGTAGAAGAATAATTGCAAATAAAACAGTCATAACTTTATTGTAACCAACTTTTCGTTTTAGACTTTTGCGATAAATTACAAAGCTTTGCAAAAAATTTACCCCAGCCGGATGGGGCTGAGGTAAAGCAATTATGATTTACGGATATGAATTGCTCAAATTTGTTTCTACGGTAAAAAACCGATCTATTGGCACCTGACTAGACTTCCTGCTTGGAAACAACCGTAGCCTCAATGGATGAATTATTCTCGGCGACAGATTCAAATAATGACTCATAACTATTCAAAGCTTGCTCAAAAGCGTATTGCTCAACAGCATATTTGCGACTGTTATAACCGAGAGTTTTAAGCTTTTCTGGATGCTCGTACAAGTCTAAAACAGCATTAGCCAAATCTAATGGCTCTTCTGGAGTCACAATAACGCCACCACCACTTTGTCGAATAGCTCTTGCAGCGGTACCCTTATCGGGAACAGATGCGACTATTGCACGGCCACTAGCAAGTAAAACTTGAATTTTCGATGGCATATTAAAAGAAATCACATTTTTCTTTTGCACAACCAATCCGACATCAGCAGCAGCTAACATTTCTGGTAAACGTTCTCGTGGTTGGAAAGGTAGAAGCAATACATTGTCTGCACCACATTTATTACATTCCTCCTGAAGCCGCACTAACCCTTTAGCTTCACCAACAATTACAAAAGCCATATCAGGAATATGGCGTAAAGTCGAAGCAGCTTTAACAACTGTTTCTAACCCCTGAGTCAGAGCAATATTACCGGAATATAAAACGACAAATTTATTTTCTAATTTATGTTCGGCGCGGAAAGCATTGCTTTCTCTGGACATAGGGCGAATAAAATTGACATCTACCCAATTGGGAATTTGGGCGATTTTATTGGGTGCTACATTCTTAGAAACCAAATTATCTACAAACCCATCGGCGATGACGCTAATTTTATCGGCAGAGCGATAAGCAAATTTTTCTAAAATCGAAAATATGCGAATTAGGGATTTGTTTTTCAACAAACCGACATGAACCGCAGCTTCGGGTAAATTATCTTGTAGATTTAAAATTACCGGACATCTGTGTAACCATCCTAAAAGGGTACTAGGCAGACACACTGGTAAAGATGGTGACGTGGTAAGAATAACATCTGGCCTGTAGCCGAAAAGTGCGGGCATGAAACTAGTCAAAACAAAGCTAGCATCCAACATCACTCTATCTAATAGATTGGGCTGGGGACGAATCCAAACATAGCTTCTTTGAATTTCAACGCCATTTTTATATTCTTTTAAATATAACTTACCTCGATAGTCCTGATAAATTTGACGCTCGGGGTAGTTAGGCATAGCTGTCACCACACGTACTTGATGTCCCCGCTTAACCAATCCCTCCGCTAATTCAGTCATTAAGGGGGCAATACCAATTGGTTCTGGATGATAGTTGTAAGAGTAAATTAAAATTTTCATAGTCAGAAATTACAAGAACCCCTGGCAGATTCTTTAAAAGACAACATTTATTTCTAAAATCGTTCCACGCTAAAAAACCGCCTGTATTTAATTCTCCTTGTAATATCTTTTAACGTCAGTCTATCTTCATTGAAGATTGAGTAAAATTTAATGCTGCCTGCGGATGCGTACTGAAAGAACAATGTTACTTATTAAATGAGATAAAAAATATTATTTCGTAGTAATACGTAAAAAAAATCATCATAAATATTAATAATAAATGATGATGAAGTAATATAAAATTGTGTAAACCGTAAGTTCGCGGTTTATTTATCGAAACGGGCTCGCAAAACTAAATTTTAAAAAAGTGATGGACTTAATTACTCACAATGTAAACCGTATTTACTAAGAAAAATCTTGTTTATGAGATATTTTTTACCGCTTGATAAAAAACCGCAAAAATCCTTTAATTGTTACTTATAGAACTACTCTCGTTCCGCTTATCGATTACCTATAAAAATTTCTCCCTCACTCTCTCCCTCCCACCAATAGGTAATCTTCCACCGGGAAAGGAGTAGTAGAAGTTCTATAAAAAAAATCTCAAAATTGAAAGAAGAGGTTTAAATGGAAAAATATCCATCATACCCCTTCTAATAATAAATGCTAATAAATTACTTTTAATCAAGTAAAGTGATTAATCACACAGCGCCACTATTTTTGTTGAATAAGATAGCAACTGTTCTGAAAATAAGCTTTAAATCATACATTAAGTTCCAGTTTTTTTGATACTCTAAATCTAGACGAATTACATCCTCAAAATTACGAATACTGGAACGTCCGTTAACTTGCCATTCTCCAGTCATACCTGGTTTCACATCCAAGCGTTGCCACTCAGGTACTTCATAACATTCAACTTCATCGGGGGTTGGTGGCCTAGTACCAACTAGACTCATTTCTCCTTTGAGAACATTCCAAAATTGGGGTAATTCATCCAAACTGGTGCGCCGCAAAAATTTTCCTACCCGCGTAACTCTAGGATCGTTATCTATCTTGAAAAACGCACCTTGGACTTGATTAAGCTTTTGAAGTTCGGCTTTTTTCGCTTCTGCATCTACACACATAGAGCGAAATTTCCACATCCGAAAACGCTTTCCCATCCAACCACAACGAATTTGACCAAAGAAAATTGGACCAGGGTCATCCATCATAATTGCAGCGATAATTGG
>JBCBQE010000144.1:0-10396 GCA_039820385.1 Cyanobacteria bacterium J06635_10 | reverse complement strand
TTTGTCATATTTAGGCACAATTTTATTTAGAATGGAGAAAGGATAATAAAACTATTGTTAGGAGAAAGCGATGAGATTGATTGCGTCAACTTTACGAAGTTTAGGTTTAGCCGCATTGACTATGGTATTGGTCATCAGCAGCTTCGCAGTTTTTGCTCCTAGTGCTGCGGCTGCAACATATGATGTTACATTAGGTGCAGGTGGGCTGCAGTTTTCACCAAAGAAGGTATCAGTTAAACCGGGCGATACTATTACATGGAAGAATGGCATGTTAGCTCCCCATAACGTTATATTTAATCCTGCTAAAAGCCCTGCCAATGGTGCTAAAGTGGTTAAAGAACTGTCTCATAAGCAGTTGTTATTCAAGACCGGAGAAAGTTTTTCCACTACCATTCCAGATGATGCACCTGCAGGTGAGTATGAATTCTTCTGCGCACCTCACCGTGGTGCTGGTATGGTTGGCAAAATTGTTGTTGAAGGCTGATCGTTTATTCAATAAAACGCTTAATGCTTTGTTAAGTGCTTCTAGGTGGTAACTAATTTATTCAATCGCGAAAGTGGAAAGAATAAGTTAGTTGTCGCCTATTTTGATGCTTTTTGACAGTCATGTAGTTCAAAGGCTTTTTTTACTCTATTTTTACAAATATAAAAAATAGAGACGTTAGTACACGTCTCTATGTGGTAATTGTCTAGTAATATTTAAAATTCTTAACTATAACCATTACCTGATTGGCTTTCCTCAATTGGAGCTTTCTCTTTCTTGCTTAATTTTACGTAATTGCTGAATTAGCTTCTTGTTGTAACCTGGAGATTTTTTGGAATTTTCTTCTGATGCCGAATCCTCTTTGCCATTTCTTAACCTAGTTACAATTGATGGTTTAGAAGTAGCCTGGGTTGCGGGTTCCTTAATATTGACTCGCGCCTGGGGTTTGGGTTTAGACGGTACCTTTGGTACTTCTTGATTGTTTCTAACTCTCACTTCTGCCGGTGGTTTCTCACTATTTGCGGATGTCGGTGCGGGTTTACTGGTTCTAATCTGGATCTGTGGCTTCAGCTTGACTGGCGCTGAAGTGACAGATGGTACAACTACTGCACCAGAAGAAGGTTGTGCATTAATTTTTACAGGAGCCGAACTTCTAGATAAATTTTCAGGTTCTTTCTTAGATGGCTTTTGATTTACTGGAGTTTGGCTATCTTTAGAGGAGCGTAAGCGATCGACTAATTTTTGTTTGGGTTTAGAGAATTCAACAGTCTTAACCGTATTCGGCTTGAAATCAAGGGTAAATGCATATACCTTGGCTTTACCGTTTTTACGGATAGGATTTTTCTTGAAAAACTTCCGGAAATAATTTCTAGTTGCTTTCTTAAGAGAAGAAGAAACTGAGCGATCGACGAACTTTAAATAATCAGCTTTTCCGTCAGAATCAATGACTAAAGTACCTTCAACCTTACCTTCTTTTCCTGGCTTGATTTTAACTACCTCGGAAATTGGTTGTTTAATTTCAGAGTTAGGATAGCGTCCCCTAACTTCTTCTAACTGTTTAGCGAGAATTAATTTTCCTGTATTCGGAGGTGCAATTTTTGTATTTTGAGCCGGCTGTGGTTGATTTGGTAGCTCAATTTTTCTTCTTAGAGATGCCTGCTGTCCCCATTGCTGTACGCTTTGTCCAGCTAAGGTTAGTTTATCGCCTGGTTGAGGAACATTTCTCTCGGTAGACGCAATAAAATCCTTGGGATTAATTCTCCTTGGTTGATTTACTGCAACACCATTATTAACAGAAGGATTGACAGCTACCCGATTATTTGTACCCTGACCTGGATTTGTCATCGTCTGCAGGGGTGGTGGTGCTGGAATTCTAGTAAGCTCCGGAGGTAATGGTGCCGACTGTATTGGAGGTATATTAGGTAAACGAGAAGGTGTTGATGTTCTCGACTGGGCGCTTCTGTTTCTAGAAGCTAATGGTGCCTTTCGCCCTAACTCAATTTTTTGATTGAAACGACGATATGGACTACTAGACTGTGCTTTAGCGTTGAATGAAGAATTGAAATTTGGTTGTGGAAGTACCGGTAAAGACTGAGTTTTTGGCAAAGAAGAGATGTACGGATTAGCTGAGGATTTTGGTAAAGATGGTAATATAACCTTTGTAGAGTCAAGACTTGGTGGTAATTTAGGCAGTGGAGTTGGTTGAGTCGCAAATTTAGGTAGAGGGAGGGCAGACTGTAGGCTAACCTGGGGTAAACCTGAAACTAGAGGACTTTGCTTTTGAGGTAATCTATTTTGTTCTGCCTGAGATAATTCCACTATTGGCACACTTGCCGGAGATGCTTTTTGCTTTGGTTTAGAGTCAACAGGCATCAAAGGCAGAATGAAAGCAATAGCACCATGTATTCCGACAGATGCTATGGCTGCTATTCCAGCTGGTTGGCTTAAGAGTTCTGGTATATTTTTGAGTACGGAGACGTAAGACATGGCTGTTATCGCTCACTTAGCTTGTTTGCGGTTGACGGGCACCCATTAAAATTTTTTTAGAAGAAAAAAATTTTAATGGGAACCCTTGACTAGCAATTTATTTAATTTATCGGGCAATAATTTCAGGCAATAATTATTTGATTAAAGCAGTCCTTTTAGATGCATCCTTTTACAAATCATAACTTTCTAACGCTTTACCCAACTGAATCAGATTGCCACTTATACAAGCGGTTATTCGCCATCAATCGAGGTTCATCGCTCCCTCTCCACGGGCATATATTTAGATAGGAACCGTCTTAGACTCAGAAGTTTTATTTGCCAATTCAGGACTTTGAGAATCATCACTTTTAAAACTTTATTTCTTAATTTTGATGGCAATAGATTACTTAGGCAAATCTACTAACTATTGCTATGGCTTTATATCTTTTTTGACAATATCTGGACCCTGTTCCGGAAAATCGTTCTTCTCTAAGATTAGCTTTGGTCGCCAACAAGTTGCTTAGTTAACCTTTCCTTAGCATCTATAGAAAAAAATAATCCGGTAAGTATTAATTGACTGATTTTCAAGCAATACTAAAGAATTTGATAATCCCCCAATAACAGATGGGATGAGGTTGTATTTCAAGAAATACCTTTTAAGCCATAAGACTCAGACAATCATTTATTATAGGCTATCTTCATCCACTAGTAATGCTTACATAATACTAATCTAAATATCTACTTACGTATAAGTTATACATTTAGATTTTTTTTGGCAAGTCTCAAGTCGAAAATCCCGCTCTCAAAGTACGCAAATGCCATTACCCACAGTTATTTTACCCGGTTTTTTTGAAAGTGCTCAAGCTTACTATAGCTTAGAAAAATCATTACAAAATTTGGGCTTTCCTACGGTTACTGTACCGCTACAGCGACGTGACTGGATAGCAACTTTAGGAGGAAGACCTGTAACTCCGATCTTGCAAAAATTAGACTACACAGTAAAGCGGATACTACAACAAAAAAGTGTTTCTCAGATTAATTTAATTGGTCATTCCGCAGGAGGTTGGATATCCCGTATTTATTTGGGAGAAGTACCTTATGGCAAACTCAATCGGAACTTATTAACGGCGTGGCAAGCTCATCCCAAAGTAGCCACTCTCATAACTTTAGGTACTCCTCATACTAGCTTAGAACGGTGGACGCGCTCGAATTTGGATTTTGTAAATAATAACTATCCCGGGGCATTTTACGAAAAAGTACGCTACGTCTGTGTCGCGGGGAAAACCATTTTTGGGAAAAGGCGATTCGGCAATTGGTTGGCTTTCAGTAGCTATAAATTGACTTGTGGTAAAGGTAACACTTGGGGAGATGGAATTACACCTATCGAAGCTGCTCACCTAGATGGTGCTCAAAATTTAGTCCTTGAAGATGTAATGCATTCTCCCAGAAGTTCTAAAGTTTGGTATGGTTCGCAAAAATTTTTACCAATTTGGACGAAATACTTAGCATAATCGGATACTTTTTTATGAAAAGTTAATATTTCTTAGTTAAAATCGTAATATAAATTAAGATTTCTCTCAGAAAGGAAGGTTTTATGGTTATCCAAGAAAACCGATTTGATATAGTTATGCGGCGGACGGCAACGATCTTATCGGTAGTAATTATTACTTTTAGTTTGATTGCTGCTAGTACGGGTATTCTACTTTCTATTTACTATGAACCCGCTTCTGGTAGGGCTTACCAATCATTAAGCGTGATAACCGAGCAAATTCAATACGGCTGGTTATTCCGTAAGGCTCACCATATTGCTGGTAATGGAGTAATTGTTGTTGCCTTGATTCAGATTGTAGTGATGTTCTTGGGTAGGCAATTTAGCAAAAATTGGTATACAGCCTGGGTAAGTGGAATATTCTTGACCTTAACCGTAATCGGATTAAGCTGGACATCGATGATTTTAGGTTGGGACCAACTTGGATTTTGGCGCTTTAACATCGAGTTAGGAACCATTGAAGCTATTCCTTTTATAGGTCAGCAATTGAGAGAAATTATTACTGGTGGTAATGGTGTTAGTAGCTTGACAGTTCAACGTCTTTACACTATACATAGCTATCTTCTCTCAACTGCTGCAATTATTTTAGCAATCGTGCATTTATTTGGCGTGCTGTGGGTTGAAAAACAAGTCAAGGGTTCCCTGGCAAATTTTTTCTCATAAAAAAAATTGCCAGGGTGCCCGTCAGCACGCCACAAGAGTTAATTCAAGGTGTAGGCGCATCGGTGGCTGAAAGCTGAGACAATTTCCCAATCGGAATTTCTTCAACTTCCGGTAAATTTTCGAGAGACAACCGAGTGGATTGATTCGCACCAGACAAGCGCTTAAGCAGATCCGGTCTGGGGTCATGCAACAGATAAATTAGGCGATCGCCAACTTGCCAAGTTTCATTGGCAGCAATAACCTGGATTTTATCATCCCGTTCGATAAAAAGGGGTAGTAAGTCTCCAGTCCGGATTAGTGCTTGCAACTGAATTTTTTGTAGAGAAAAACCAGGATTTTTTAAGGTCATAGTTCCTAGTTTGACTTGTCGATCGTTAAGATGTTGGTTCCAAGTTTTGATTTTGAAGTCGGGAAGAAAAGCTTGTAAAACTTTACTTTTATTTTTGGAACCACTTGCTTGAGGATCGCGAGGAAAAACCGCTAAAGCACGAGGTGGGTCAAATTCTTCTGCCGCGCGTTGAGCTAAAACAAAATTAACTTCACCATTTTTGGTGACGGCGAGAAAAGTGCCTACAGAATCAAGTCCGGCTTCTTCTAATACATTGGCATCTAAGGCACTGCTAGTTAAAACTCGCAAATTTTGTGATTCTGCTTGCTGAGAAGCCTCTGGGTCTGTATCAATCATTACTACCGATTCACCGCGTTCTTGAAAGAAACGGGCAATCAATAAACTTAAAGGATTGCAACCAACAATTACTGCTCCAGTTGCCTGTTTTAAGGTAATTCCCAGTAATCTAGCAACCCAACCAGCAGTTAATCCTTGGCAAAAGACTGTCATCAAAATCGTGAGAAAAACCAAGGCTTTGATGGCATCACCACCATTTATACCGCGCTGTGTCAGTAAAATTCCGAATAATGAAGCAACTGATGCCGAAACAATACCTCTTGGTGCAACCCAACTTAAAAATAGTTTTTGTCTCCAGTTAAGGTCGCTATTCCAAGTGCATAAGAGAATATTAATCGGTCGCACTACGAACATCAACGCCAACACGGTGAATAAACTACCCCAGCCTAAAGCGAATACACTTCTAATTGATAAGTCAGCCGCTAGCAAAACAAATAGTACCGAGATACAAAGAATTGTTAGCTGACCTTTAAAGTGTCGTAATAAACGTTCTTCCGGAACAGATGAATTAGCAAAAACTGCTCCCGCCATTACTGTTGTCATTAGCCCCGATTCGCTGCGAATCATTTGTGCCAAAGTAAACAGACCCCATACGGAAGCCAGTACTACCAGGTTTTTTAGTTCAAATGACAAAATATTGGCTCGCTTGAAAAATAGGCTAAGCAGCCAACCACCTGCTGCACCGATTACCGCACCAATACCCAAGCGCACTAACAAACCTGTAATTGCGCTTAAAGGATCGGCATCGCCGTTCAAAATAGTATCGAGAACTACAACCGCAAGAATAGCTCCTACTGGGTCGATTAAAATCCCCTCCCCTTCCAGAAGCGTTGCGACTTGTCGGTCTACTTTTATTTGCTTAAGCAGGGGAGTTATGACTGTTGGACCTGTAACGACCACAATTGAAGCGTACAGGAAGGCAATTGGCCAAGGAAATTCTCCCAGCCAATGAGCCGCCATACTCCCACCCACTAACGTAATTAAGGTTCCTAAGGTTACGAGCAATTGCAGGCTAGTAGAAACTCTGCCTAATTCTCGCAATTCTAGGTCTAGTCCGCCCTCAAACAAAATTATTGCCGTTGCTAGAGCAACAATTACTTCTAATCCAATGCCTAACAAATGGGGATGTAATAACCCAATACCATCCGAACCAAAAAATATGCCGAATAGCAGTAAAAAAACAATGCTAGGCACTTTAAGGTACGCAGCTAGCACTTGGGCGCTGATGCCTGCAACGACAGCAATCACCACTTGCAGGGTAATGTCAAAAGATGCTTCCATATTGGAGATTTTGAGCCGTGTATTTCAAAATCTTTTGTTAAGAATAGTAAATATTGAATTTGATGTAGGAAAGGTTTGTAATCCTCATTTTTTGTCGAATTGATAATTTTTTCCTAAGTTGCTTATAATACAGCATTTTCCTAGTCTTTGTACAACAGCCCCGAAACCCCTTAGCGCTTTGTTAATCAGGCTCGCTGCAAGTACAAAGTGCTTGGAAAACAATAGCTAAAAACTATTTACTTTCAACCACTTTAACTCGCACTCAGCAATATAGGGAATAATTGATCGTCATCAATATTTTTTTTGCTCGAGACTATTGACAAATTTCGGGAAAGTCGTTAAATTTATAAAAGTTGAAAGACAAGCCCCCATCGTCTAGAGGCCTAGGACACCTCCCTTTCACGGAGGCGACAGGGATTCGAATTCCCTTGGGGGTATTTAAATCATTTTGATAATTGAAATAGGATTGGAAAAGTAGATGTGTTAACTTCTACTTTTTTTGATTATTAACCTGCCATTTCTTCAACGCGTTGACGAACAGCTAAAAGATTCGATTGCATATCTTGAGAAAGACGGGGTTCAATAATTCTTATTGGCATAGTTAGCTTAGGCCAGACTTTGACCCTATAGCAAAGCAAAGTACTCGTCTTTTCATCTAAGACACAGCTACTTAAATTCCAGCTACCACAGAAGTCTTTAAAATCTCCCTCCACCATTTGGAAATTAATTGCATTTGGAAAAGATTCTTCCAAATCTAGAACTACCCGTGCAGAAAAATTAAGCCGCAGTAAGCGTTGTGAACCGATTTGTTCTAGGCGAATACCTCCATTAGGATGTTCTAGTTTCCGAGAAGAAGCAAGACTGGGAATAAACTCAGCTAAAGCTTGATAATCAGTAATTACTTTCCAAACTGTTTCTTGCGGATGAGGAATTTGAATTTTAGCCGTAATTTGTCTTTGACGTTCTGTTATTTTTTCGACTTCGACGGTTACGGCTGTTCTGTCGTGATTTTTACTATTGTTCCCTTGGAGTTTTAAATCGGATTTTGGGGCGTTTTGTTCTTTAATCATGAAGGCTCCGAGGCTTCGATATCGTCAGAAAATTGTGGGAAAGTTAAAGTAAAGCAGATTTTGCTTAACTCAGAATCTTCTATAGAAGTACTTTCTACGGTTATTTCTCCATTGAGATGCTGTATTAAAGACTTAACCAAAGCTAATCCCAAACCCGTACCTGGAGTCCATCTACCTTTACCTCGACGGAATTTATCAAATATGAAAGTGGCTTCTTGTTCAGATATACCACGTCCAATATTGATCACCTGAATTTGTATTTGATTCCCTTGTATTTTGCAGTTCGAGGAAACTCGCAGTTCTACAGAACTATCATGCTCGGAATACTTATAGGTATTTGTAAGCAGTTCTTGGAGGATGCGGTCAAAACTTTCTACTTCCGTTTGTAACTTGAGTGGTTCATCCGGTAAAGAAGCAGAAATACTTAATCCTTTCTCTGCTAGTTTTTTATCAAAAGATGCTGCTATATCTTGAATTTTAGTATTTAAATCAATTGTTTCAAGTTGTGGACGTTCTTGATGAGTTTCCAACTTCTGGAGTGTAAGCAGATCGTTAATTAAATTAATTTCTTTAGTACATTCCTGTTCCAGAATATCCATATATCTTGCTTGACGATCGGGCTGGATTTCCGGATGGCGTAAATTACGTAGCGCCATACGCATATTTGTTAAAGGATAGCGTAAACGATCGCTCATGTTACTCAAAAACTCATCTTTGAGTTCGTTAAGTTCGCGTAACTGTTGGACATATTGTCGTGTTTTTTCGTATAACTTAGCTTGAACTTCCAAACTGCGTTGTAATTGAGCGGTGCGTTCGTCTACAAGAGTCTGTACTTGCTTGATGGTTTGCGTCTGAATAATCGCATTGCTGATTTGAGCACAAACCATTTCTACAATATTTAATTCAGCTTCCTGCCAATTGCGACGTTGTGTTTGCTGTAGCACCAAAAATCCTAACACTTTGCCTTGGCTTTCTAAAGGCATCAGCAGTGCTGCTGGTAATTTATCTAAAACAAACACCGGGGCAATTGTAGAAGTATCTTTACGTCTATCTGAATTATCATTTATGGTTACGGGCTTAGACGCTTTAAAAGCACGCTTCGATATGCCGCAATCTGCAAGCCAAAAAGACTTTTCTACCGATTCCAACTCCTCGCAAAGCGAAGAATTCGTTTCTCTACACCATTCACTAACAACGGTGGCTCTAGCTTTGGGAATTTGTGTTTTTACACGAATCCTAAATAAAGGGTCTGAATATTTTAATAAAATTAGTAAACCGCGATCTGCTGTCAAAGCCTCAGCTGTAGAAGAAACAACCAACTGAAGCATTTGATTAAATTCCAAATTACTGCGGTTGAGTATGGTTAATTGTTGGATTAAGCTTTGATGCTGTTCGCTTTTTTGCACCTGCTGCTTTTGTGAAGAAATTATCTGTGCCTGTGCTACTTGAGCAAAAGCAATGGCACAGGAAGATTCCACCGCTCTCAACAATTGTTTTTCAGAATTACTCCACTCATATGGCTCGGATTTAATGAGACTAATTACACCATTATTCTCGCCACCAAATCGGGTAGGAATTGCTAATACGGCTTTTATTGGTAATGGAAAATTTTGACATCCAATTACCAAGCTTTCCTGAATTGTAGAAATGTCGTCAATAGTAAACGGTTCAACGGCACACTGTACTACTGGTAATTCCAATTGTTCGATTGAAAAAGCAACAGTCGGGTTGGGTAAACCTGAATAATCATCTTGGGCTGGCCAACTCGCAGCAGTCGCTTCTCCTGCTTGTTTTGGATCTGTTACCAAACAGCAGTAATCCACCTTGAAGGCAGATCCTACGACTCGAGCAATCTCTTGCAGCAGCCGATCAGGAGCTGTGCAAAAGGAAGCAATTATTTGATTGATTTCGTATACCAACCGATGGGCAGGTTGAACAGTATGCTGCATCAGCTTAAAATGACATTGTTCTAGGTCTTCTTGTTCATCTGGGCGCTGCGGCGGCGATGTTATTATACGCTTTTTCATTTGTGGCACAATCTTGGATAACGACCCCATTGTCCTTTTACCCAACCTCCTGGTACTTTATTTACCTTTTCTTCTCCTAGCTACACCCTGATGAACCAATTTCGGTTCTACAAATAAATTCTTTCACCTGTTATAGCCCCTTTCTATGTAAAATGACTTTTTTCACTGGTATATAAAAAATCGTTTTGCGATTACCTTCATATTATTTGTATACTAAAATGCTTCTTACACTTAAAGTAAGCTCTGAGCGATGCCTGATGGCTTTTTTGGTTTTCTCAGACCTAGAATATCCTCTCCACAACTCTAGACAAACCGTATTTTCTCTAGAGTCAAGCCAAAAAGCCAGTAAATATCATCCGCATTACCACTGAGAATAAGAACTATAATCGTACTATTTGTTCCTATTACAACAGTTTTGAGAAAATTATTTTCTAGCGATCGCCCAAAAATCAATTTTAGTCAAAAATAAGCTTGGTAAAAGAAACACTGGGGACACGGTAATTTCATTTTTTGTGGAGCGCTAGTCAATCACTAATTTTTTAATCCTATTATTAACGGTCATTTACTTAATTAGGCTTATGGTTTGCATATGTCAAGTATTGTTATACCCCCTGTAAATCATAAGCCTAATTAAGTAAATGACCGTTAATAATAGGATTAAAAAATTAGTGA
>JBCBQE010000143.1:0-10396 GCA_039820385.1 Cyanobacteria bacterium J06635_10 | reverse complement strand
TGGGGTAAGGGCGGCATGTATTTCCGCCCAAATTCCCAGGTTTTCCCATATTTTCAAGGAACAGTTGAAGCCCAGTTCTCTTACTTAATCATTTAGAGGTTTTATTTATCACAAACACGTCTAATATAATCCCGATTATAATGAGATAATTACTTATTTTTTACCTATTTTTGTATATTTAACAACTGATAATTAATTTAAAATGTAAATACCGCGAAATTTTTTATTAGCAGAAGTTTTGTGGTATTATTTTTCATGTAGATGATTTTATAGAATGGGAAGGCTTGACTCATCTAAAAATTTTGCTAATATTTCGATTATAAAAATATTATTCATCCTTTTATAATATCCCATATTTTTACCACTTTAAAATTTTTTTTCCATTCAAAATGCAAATGAAATTACAAATCAAAATAATTTTTTGATTGATTTTTTCAGGACTTACGGGATTAGAAAAGAGAAGCTTCCTCTAGCTTGTGAATAAAACCGTCAACTTGTGACCCTTTCTGGGAACCCCCCAAATCAAAAGTCAGCTTCTTTCAATTATCAATTTTGACCAATTACTGTGTATTTTTCATACAGTT
This sequence comes from Cyanobacteria bacterium J06635_10, assembly GCA_039820385.1. Taxonomy (GTDB): domain Bacteria; phylum Cyanobacteriota; class Cyanobacteriia; order Cyanobacteriales; family Nostocaceae; genus Rivularia. The sequence goes on along the minus strand of JBCBQE010000143.1, from coordinate 9,812 downwards.
GAGAAGCAATAGTTTGGTATGTAATTATACTATTTTGAACAACAAGCACAATGTTTCTTCTAGAGAAAGCTTGGTTTTGCGGAGATAGCGAGTCTGAATATTGTTATGGCTATATTCAGACTCGCTCCTAGTTGGAAGATTAGTTACGATTCCCCAAGCAAAACCTTAGACATAATGGGAGTAAGGTTCCGCTCCGGTGAACTTGGGCTTCTATTCTCAATTACAAGGTTTTTATACCGCGATTAGCGGAGCTAGACACCTGCGGCGATCGCACCTTGAGCTGACTTATTTTCGTTCAAAGTCTTAGTGACTGACTCTTTCCCCTTGCTGCCGACATAATTTAGCGCGATCGTAATCGACGACGCGTTATCGAACACCTTGATGAAACTGATGTTGATGCTCGAGTTATAATACCATGCGTTGTTGGGAGAACGACCGAGGGCATCACTGTCATTGACCATCTGTTGCGGTGCGTCACCCATGATCGCACTGCGTAAAGGACCGTAGCTTCCCTTTTCTTCGCCAGGATCGTGCAATACTGCTACGAAGAAGAAGTCCTCCATAGGCGTATATCCGTCGTGCTCGCGCTTGATTTCAATCACCCTGGTTTTGTCGCTAGTGTAGTTGTTGGTAATCAAAGTCTCGCGATATTCGCCCTTGGCTTTGGGATCTGTTACTTCTGATTCCGGGGCAGAAGAGCGACTCTCCCCATCATCCAAGTACATCCGATATTCACCGCCTTTGCACTGCACATCTGGATAGATGTTCAGGGTAATGGGGTTCTTCTCTCCTTTGGCGTTCAGTTCTCCCACATATTGTTCCAGTTCTATTGTGGGAATAATTGCCGCCTCTCGGACGAAGATGGGAACAATAAAGTTAATGTGCTGACCATAGGTATTGATGTTGGCATCAAAATCCCGTATCACTGTTCCGCCTTCTACACTACCATTAAGGGGCATAACATTGTCAACAAAGTTATACCAGTAGCTACCCTTGGGCACATAGACATCCCGTTTACCACCATTGTTTTCATTCTGAGGACGCAAGACTGGAGCAACTAGGAAATCCTTACGGACGAAAAATTCGTTGTTGAGGAATTCGTCTTTATCATTGTAGAGACACTTGTCTTGGGGATCGTTGAGGAACAAAGGACGACAAATGGGTACACCATCTAGAGTGTTCTCAAACAATGCGTCGTAAAACAACTGCATTAGTCGATAGCGCAACTGAATGTAATGCTTACCAATCTCTGGTACCATACGGTATAATTCCTGGGGTTCTGGAATTGGTTTGCCCCATGTCTCAAACCATTTCACATACTGGAATATTTCTTGGAACTCTTTACGCCCTTTACGGACATAGTGGTTGCGGAACCAGGGCAAGAAGGCACCTGCAGCAGTCCAGCGAATCACCAGTTCTGGACTTGCCCACTTCTGTTCGTCGTTACCATATTCCTGCTCGAAACCACCGATATCTTGCCCGGTGACTGCCAAGGCATTCATACCAAGAGACAGAACTTGGGAGATATTCATCTGGAGGAAATCCCATTCAGAAGAGTTATCCCCAGTCCATAAGCCAGCATATTTGTGAGAACCGCAAAAACTGCCTCGTCCGATGATAAAGTTGCGCTTGTTTTCGCGCCACTTAAGTTTATCGGATAATTGGTACAGGTTATTGAGTCCTTCGTAGGTAGCTTTGTGGAGATTGTAGGAATACAAATTCCAAACCTTGAGGGCTGGGGTTTTCTTTACATCCGAAGGATAGAAATCGTCGGTGACATACAGTTCGAAGGGAAAGCCTTTCATGTCCCCACGATAGTCGCGGATAGCTGGGGTAGTCATATCCTGCCAGACAAATTCTAGCCCCATTTCGTACAGGTATTTATATTGTTTACCCCACCATCCGCGCACTTCTTGACGACCAAAATCGGAGTAATGACCAGGGGTTCCCAGCTCGTTACCAGCCCCATCCTTGCCGTAATATACTCCGCCAATGTAAGGGTTGCCGCTATTGAACCCTTCGGGATATGGCCAGTGTTGTTGGTTGGGACGGTATTCATTACCACCACCAAAGATTTGGTATTCTTTGCTACCAGGATTATCGGGGTCGTACCGCTTATCCATAACGAAGTAGCCGTTTTTTAGCCCTTCGTCGTAGGTTGAGTAGTAACTGGGGTTAGATTCATCTTGCTTACTGATAACCGGAGTAATGTTCGTGCTACACTTGACACCTTGATCTCGCAAGTAACTGAACATTTCTTCGTGACTGCCGAAGGTTTGTTCATAGGGATAATTCTTATTCGTCTGGTAGTCCGGCTTGATGGTGAAAGTCCGGTAGTTTTCTTGTAAGTCAACATCGACAGCAAGGCCATCAAGGGGAATACCTTCAGCCCGATGTTGATCTACTGCCCACTTAAGATCTGCGGCACATTCATATCCGTAACAACCTTGGTGATATCCTAGGACGTAGCGTGGTTTCAACTCGGGACGACCGATGAAGGCAGTATAACTATCTAAGATATTCTTCGGGTCTTCTCCAAACAACACATAATAGTTAAGGTCACCAAAGCGAGTCCCGAACATATAGCGACCGGAGTTGCTATAACCGATATCCATTAAGACTTGACTCGGGTTGTCTACTAGAACAGCATTTAAATTATCGCTGCCGGGAATGCCATTGAATTCGTAGAAGAAAGGCTCGGAGTGGTAAAGAGGCTCGCGGTTATCTAAAGGTCCTTGATTATAGACCTGTCGATAGCGCATATTATCGAAGTTGAAATAATTCAACTGATCCATATTTTTTTGGAGTTTGCTTCCCCCCTGTTCCCCAAACCCAAGATACTTGGCATCGGCTGACTTTTTGACCGCTTGGATAATAGCGTAATCCTCTGCTCCATTAGCGGTATAGTAAATTGGAGTGTCTGAGGTTTGCCAGACTGGAGTCTCTGTATACTGCTTATTGGTCTCAGTTTCAGATTTGTTAAATACTTTGATTCCGAATGGATCCAAATTAATAACCACTTCCATCTTGAAGGGTTTATCGCGACCAACCTGATTATATTCGCTAGTCGCCTGCAAGACTACCTGATTCCCTAACTCCAAGAAATCTACAGTACGTTGCTTGTTTCTTAATATCTCCTCGTCTGTCTTGCGATCTTCCAAGTGACTGTCCTTGGCGTAATCTTCTACGTCACTTTTTGTTGGGTTAAAGCGTACCCGGAATACGTCGTTCTGACTTATCTCGAGCAGCATGAGGCACTCGCCTCCGCCGGCCTTATCGAACCAAAGGCTCAAAGCTTCATTTTCTCGATCGTAGGAATATTTTTTTACCGCTCCCAGTTTGTCCCATTGTTGGTATTGGGCAAAATATTCTTCGACTTTAAGGAATCTGTAGACGTTACCGTCCTTAAAAATTTCGCTTGGCATTGTTTGAATCCTTTATTTCGTTTATTTCTTTATTCTTAGCGTTGACTAACTATTGAGCTTGGGATTTAATTACTCAGGGCTTAGGCAATTGTCACAATATCTTGCTTGGTTGCTGCTGTACTAAATTGCAGATTATTGCGTTCACAATTAGCCAGTGTGCAAGCACCTTACAAAAAAAAATTGCCAGTTGGGTGAGTCCTGTTTGTGTAATCGACTACGAGGGAGATAAACCCTTCAGGTTTTGGCAAAGCCTATGGTCTATTCTCCTCTCGAAAAACTATTTAATTTTTCTCTACAGGATGATATTCTATAGCCATCCAGATACAATCATTGCTAGATTACTCAAGTTGCCATGTACAAAAAGCCCTTGGTCTTTAGTAACCTAGCAAACATATCTAAGAATGTAAATATGTTTTATTTTTATTTAAAATTGTACTTTTTTTGACAAACAAATCCATTGACTGCGGTTGAGTGACATGTTTCAAAAAGTACAGGAAGCAGCAGTCAATGTATTAGCATACCGTTTTACGATATAAATATTGAAATTCTTCAGAATTATATGCAAACTTTAATTTCTTAATATTTTGTTTATTAAGAGAAACCCCACTCTAAACCCCTACACAGCGTTTCCGTGGAAGAGTTTGGGGTAAGTTTTGCATAATTCCATCTTCCCCAGAGCGTAACAATTGGTTACAATACTTTTGCGTTCGTTACCCGGAGTAATAAGCGATGGATTTGATATTGGAGCCAGCAATTCCCGTAAAAATCGAGAAAATGAAGCAACGGGTACGATGGCAGCATCAAAGTATTGTGCAACGGGGAATCGATCAAACCAGTATGGTTCTTGATGACGGTAAGCAAGACAGTCAGGAATTCTCGTTTATGGTTATTGGTGACACTGGTACAACTTGTCAAGATGGATATCACCCCCAGCGAGAAATTGCCAAATTAATGCTTCAGCACCGCCATGAATGCCGTTTTGTTCTGCACACTGGTGATGTCATCTATACTGTAGGTTCCCGCGAGTATTACCCGTCAAATTTTATCGAACCTTATCGCGAGTTTTTACGGGGTGGCGAACATCCCCAAAATATTGCTTATGACAATATAGTGTTTGATACTCCGATTCTGACAACTTTGGGGAATCACGATTATTATGATGTACCTTTGCTGTATCGGGTGATTACAGGTCCTACTTTACAGTTACGTCGTCTCTTACGCTATAAAGATATTGAAATTGGTTGGCATGGCTCCGAACAAGGTGATGCTTATGCAAAGGCGTTTCTGGATTATTTAGCACGGTTTAATCGAAACCAAAACTTGGAATCTCACCTAGACGAACATTACACCGCAAAAACCGATAACGGACGCTGTTTGCGTTATGAACCCGGACATTTTACCCGATTACCAAATCGTTATTATACGTTTCGTTACGGGGGTATTGACTTTTTTGCCCTTGATTCAAATACTATTAATGAACCTTCACCAATACCCGAAACACAACAGGGAGATGCTCGCAGAAAAGCTTTAATTGAACGTCGCGATGAGATAGATATTGAAGAGCAGCAGATTTTAGAAGAGTACGATCGCCTTAATTTGGATAATCCCCAAGATGGTGAAAAAAGCGACGTACTCGAAGCAAGATTAAGCCAAATTAATGAAGTTAAAGTTGATATTGAAAAACAATTAGCATCCCATCATCCTCTTGTTGACTTTGAACAACTCGAATGGTTGAAACAAAGATTAATTGAATCTTGGAATAGTTCAGAAGTACGTGCAAGAATCGTTTACTTTCATCATCCTCCCTACGTGACGGAGGCTAGTAAATGGCATCAAGCACAAACCTTAGCGATTCGTCGTCGTCTGCGATGGGTATTTGATGAAGTTGCTCAAACCATTGGTAATTTAAGAGATAAACGTCCAATTGTTGACCTGATTTTAAACGGACACGCTCATTGTTTAGAGCATCTTTGCACTACCGATACCGGACATGCAGACTCGCACATTAATTGTATCGTCAGCGGTGGAAGTGGTCATTATCCCCGCCGTCAGCGAGATATGGGACCAGAATTAATGGAAACTTTTGATTATATTTCTAACAGCCCTATACGTAAAGTTGCTGATTCTTTAAAATTCATAGGTCTTAAAGGTTACGCATCATTCAAACGCTCTCCTTATTCCGGCGTGCGAATAGATGTCAAAGCAGGTAATCCTATTAAGTTTATTGTTAAACCATTTGTCGCCGAACGTTTTCAGCAACAATGGAATTATCCTGAGATTGAACCGTTTGTAATATGAGAGTGTTAGGAAGGAGTTAATATATTTGAAGACCTATTCTCTATTTCCTATTACCTGTTTATAACTTATAAAGATGAAACGCGTTCGCAAAGCACATGCCCGAAGGGCTTATCGCTCGAACCATGCCTTTTGGGCTTATGGCAAATACGATTTTTTACGCTTCACTGGAATTATTTTACTGATACTGTTCGGATTGTTATTTTATCCGGCAAATACAGCAATTGCCAGTATATCTACTGATGTTTACCAACATAAATTCTTTGCTAGTTCCGATGGAATTGGTAAAGTTTATATGGGTAGAGAAATATCTAAGGTGATGGGACATAAGGGTGCAATGTGGTTGGAAAGACCTAGTCGTGAAGCCCAAGAACAACCAAGCAAAATAATCGGCGCTCTTGGTATTAAAGATACCGATGTAGTAGCAGATATTGGTGCCGGTACGGGTTACATGAGTTTTCGCATTGCCCCTAAAGTATTAGATGGAAAAGTATTTGCTGTAGATATTCAGCCAGAAATGTTAGATATTATCGAGTTTTATAAAAAAGAAACAAAGATTACTAACGTCGAACCTGTTTTAGCAACACCAACCAACCCGAATTTACCACCCAAAAGCATTGATTTAGCACTAATGGTAGATGCTTATCACGAGTTTGAATATCCTAGAGAAGTCATGGAAAGCTTAGTAAAATCACTTAAGCCTGGTGGTAAGGTGGTGCTAGTTGAATATCGTGGTGAAAATCCTTTTCTCGCCATCAAACGCTTGCATAAAATGACCCAAAAACAAGTTAAAAAAGAAATGCAAGCTGTAGGTTTGACTTGGCGCAAAACTAAAGAATTGCTTCCCCAACAGCATTTAATGATATTTGAGAAAGGAGGAGTTAGGAGTTAGTTGTTGGTTGTTAGTTGTTGGTTGTAAGGAGTTAGGAGTAATACAGCAGTTTGCAGGTAACCTCAGTACACCCCTCCCCAACCCGGAGCGCAAGCGGGGAGGGTGCGCGACAGCGCGGGTGGGGTGTTTTTGTACCTCATAAAGCTGAAATCTGCTGTAAGTAATGAGTTAGGGATTTAGAATTATCTCCCCATCTCCCCATCTCCTCATTTCTCCTTACTCAGCGGGAATAACGATCGCAGTTTTAGCGTCACTATCCCAGACTACCCAGTTGAATTCTTTGTCTAAATTTTCGGCTGTGTTTGAAACTTTGAAATAAAGTTTTTCACCTTTTCTGTCAATTGCAAAGTCTGCATTTTGAGCATAAATCACCTTAAAGCCTTTATCCCGCAAACAAAACATCACCCAAGCTTTCAATGATTGTTTTGATGGATCGTGGGAAACCATCGGTTTTTTAAATGCTTGTTCTATAACTTGATATAATTGTGACATTTTTTAAGAGTTAGTTGATGGTGGTTAGTTGATGGTGGTTAGTTGATAGTGGTTAGTTGATAGTGGTTAGTTGATGGTGGTTAGTTGTTATTTGTTAATCTTTGGCTTAAGGGCATTGGAAATAGTTATGAGTTAGGAATTTTCTACCCCCTCTTCCCCCACGCCACAAGAAACTGGGCGTGCGTGTTCCGTGCCGCTTTTCTTGGCTCCTCTCCCCCCTCTCCCCCATCTTTTATTCCGGATTACAGCGAATTTCCACCATAAACCCATCTGGATCGTAAAAGTAAACTCCTCTACCAGTTGGACGAGTAACAGGTTCTTGAGCGATTTTTATTTGATGCTGTCTGAGTACTTCAACTGCATTATCAAATAATTCGGGAGCAATATCAAATGCAAGATGATTGGCACGAGTAAAACCAAGTTCAGGATTTGGATCTGGCGGTGATAAATCCGGTTCCCAGAATAAATCTAATATAGTACCATCGGGAGTCATAAAGTTAGCAACTTTTCCCGCTTGCACTAAATTAACCAAAGTTGCGGGTACTTCATCACCCGTAAGTTCGTGTAAACCCAAGATATTTCCATAAAAATGGCGTGAAACCTCCATATTTTCCACGTTAAGAGCAATATGATGCACTCTACGCAGACTTCCCCGAGATATGCCGCTATTTAAAGACTGAGTATTCGATAGCATTTTCAGTTATCAATTATCAATTATCAATTATCTTATCTCAGAGCCGCAAACGTGACAGAATTTTGTATTTTGAATTCCCCCCAAGGAATTGAGTTTGGTTGATAATTGTTCATTGTTAATTGTTCATTGATAAGAGACTGATAGAGACGAAAGTGTTACAACGGATGATAACGCTAATTAATTAGCAACGCCGGGTTAGTTTCGTATCTGTATATAAGGAATAGGGCTTGTGGTGCCACAGGAATTTAGTTCGCAAATATCACCGCCATTATTGATTGAGGGTAGCAATGGCGACTTATGCTTGGAGTCAAAGCTTCTAGAGTTACCATTTTACGAATTTTCAGTAGAGAGTAGCTCTACTGCTAAAGAAATAGCTGGAGTGTTTGAAAAATATCCTCTATTACCAGGAGCAATTTTATTAGACAAGGGTAAATATACTGGGATGATTTCCCGGAGGCAGTTTCTAGAATTTTTGATTCGTCCCTTCGGACAGGATTTATTTTTCCATCAACCGTTAAGTGTACTCTACAGCTATGCTCGCACGCCGATTATAGAATTATCAGATAGTACACCGATTTTGACTGCAATGCAATTTGCTTTAAGGCGTGAGCCAGAATTTTTATCAGAGCCTATAGTAGTGAAAACTAAGGGGGATGATGAGTACAGATTGCTGGATATGCAGGAGTTAAATATTGCTTCTTGGCAAATTCGCGGAATCGAAACTCAGGTAAGATACGAACGCAGCCAAGCTCAAATCATTCAAAGTGATAAAATGGCCAGTCTGGGGCGTTTGGTAGATGGTGTAGCTCATGAACTTTTAGATCCCGTAAATTTTATTTGGGGTAATTTAACTCACGTTTCTAATTACAGCAAAGACTTAATTAAGTTAATAGAAGTTTACGAACAAAATTTATCATCAACTCCAGAAGAGGTTTTATCTTTAAAAGAAGATATCGAATTCGATTTTTTAGAATCAGATTTATCACAAGCAATTACAAGTATTCGTTCTGGTGCAGAAAGATTAAACAAATTAGTTTCTGGCTTACAAAACTTCTGCCATATGGATGCTATTTATCCAAAGCCTGTAGATTTACACGCTCATTTAGATAATATTATTTTACTAATTAGCAGCCGTTTAAGAGGAGAAATTGATATAGTCAAAAAGTTCGGTCATCTTCCTCCTACATATTGTTTTATCGGACAGTTAAACCAAGTATTTATGAATATTTTGAGTAGGGCAGTAGATATTTTACTTGATGAAGCTGTTCGGCAGAAGTTTGAAATCGATTCATCTAGCAATACTTCTAAAAAACCTCAAATTGAAATAGTTACAGATGTAATTTCTAAGGAATCAACAATCAAAAATGCACTAGATTCTCGGTGGGTATCCATTTGTATCACAGATAATGGCCCGGGAATGTCTCCCGAGTTTCAACAGCAGATTAAAGAATCTTTCTCTGTAAAAAAAAGAGCTGATAAGGAAACCAGTTTAGCTGTAAGTTATCGAATTGTTACAGCAAGACATGGTGGAAAATTAAATTTTTATTCTCAACTCGGAAATGGAACTCAATTTGAGATTCTTTTACCTTTAGCTTAAATTAAATATCAGGCATTGGCTAAGAGCTAAGAGTGTTAAACTCCTAACTCCTAACACAAGACTCCTAACTCCTAACTGCTCACTGTTAACTGTTCACTGCTCACTGTTAACTGCTCACTGCTCACTGTTAACTGCTCACTGTTTTTTCTCCCCGTTGATAAATTTCCCGGGCATAATCAGTCCAAGTACCTTGTCCCCAATAACGAAAACAACTTGTTTGCAATAATAAATTGTGCAACAAAGCGTTGCGATATTCGGTTTCTTGGGTAACTGATTGTGTTGAGTCAGCTTGCAATAATGAATCAAATTTCTGGTGAAACAAACTACTAAGTTTATTCATGGGATTCAATACGTTTTCATATCCCTTTACCCAACTAATATTATTTGTCCAAGAAGCACCATCCATATGAAAGTTGG
>JBCBQE010000142.1:0-10454 GCA_039820385.1 Cyanobacteria bacterium J06635_10 | reverse complement strand
AAAAATCTTATGGGAACCCTTCACGAAAGGAACGAAAGCGAAGTAATAAGCCGTACAGCACCTGGTGAATAAAAATTTAATTGCTAAACCAAAAATCTTTTCCCTACTCACTACTCCCTACCCAAGATTGTCAGGTGAGGGAAAGAGGGAGAGATGGGAGTATGTCACTAATTAAATATAAAAGCCGGCCAAAAACGAGACTTTGAGCATACTTATGTAGTATTTTTGGTGAAAAGTCGTATAGTGGTTTCTTGCTATGAAAGTGCTCCTCAACCACTTCTTGAGTTGGCAAAAACGTATGGCGCTAGCAGCTCTGTTGCTAGCAATAATGATATTCATTTCCTCGCTGTTTGCGATACCCGCTTTCGCTACGGGTGTATATGAAATACCGAGCCTGACTTCAGATACTTGGATTGTAGATGAAGCAGATTTAATCAGCCGTTTTAATGAAGGTAAAATTAGCAGCGCCTTCGATGACTTGGCAAAGCAAACGGGAAATGAAGTCAGAATAGTTACTATTCGCCGTTTAGATTATGGGGAAACTCCCGAGAGTTTTACTAAAGCCCTATTTGAAAAATGGTTTCCAACCAAAGAAGCACAAGCAAATCAAACTTTATTAACGATCGACTCCGTAACCAACGGTACCGCTATTGTTACGGGCGATAAAGTCAAATCGATAATGCCCGATGAAATAGCCGAAAGTGTAGCATCTGAAACAGTTTTAGTACCATTGCGAAGCGGTAACAAATACAATCAAGCACTTTTAGATGCACAAGCTCGTCTTGTTACCGTACTTTCGGGAGAACCAGATCCGGGGCCACCAGAAGTAAACAATGAGATACAGACAGAAGGAACGTTTACTAAAGCCGAAGATACCGATCAAGGAAATGCTACCGCTTGGGTAGTAGGATTATTGATTGCGGCCACCGTAATTCCAATGGCAACATACTATATTTATTTAGTTTTACAGCCATCATCTGAAGGATAAAAGAGAATAGGGCATGGGGCATGGGGCATGGTAATTAGTTAGGAGTTAGGAGTTAAGAATAATCTAGTCTTCCCCATCTCCCCATCTCCCCATCTCCTCATCTCCCTATCTCCTAATCTTGAACATACTCTTGCCCACTTACCAAAGCAACCTCGGCGCGGACAAATTCTCTACCTAGATAAGCAGCATGATCGAACATGGTTATCGGACAAGGCTGGGTTTCTTCAAAAATCTTGACACATAATTCCTTTGCGGTTCTGCCAGAATATATCGTTGTGTGTGTTCGTTCTACCTTTCCTTTGGCAGGAATCACCTTTCCCGTTTCTGGATCTACGGCTAAACCTCGCTCATCAATGATGTTAGTAAAATGTTTGGCAAAAATTAATCCAACTTCGCGGTCTATGTAAATAATAAAATATCCGGCGGAGTCTAAATCAATATGTCTTTGAGAAAGTTTGTCATCAATTGCCTTTAAATTGTCAAGTAAATTCATAATTACTTAAAAAAAACGAACGTCTTAAGGGTTTTCACAGACCTAGAATAAGTTTAATTCTTTCTTTTACTTTTTTAGAGAATAGGGAATAGTGACCAGTTTTATAAATTTAAAGAAGTAAAATTCCTCACTGCTAACTCCTAACTCCTCACTCTTAACAACTATCAACTATCAACTATCAAATATCAACTAAGTAAGTCGGCACAAATAAATCAAGCTACATTACAGCTTGGGTTAATTACCCTCAAACCCTTATTCCTATTGCATGACAGCCTTTTGTCTTTTGCCTTATCCCAATTACTATTTTCAATGCCAACCTACTTAACAACTAATAACTAATTACGAATTGCAAAAGGAATCTCCTGATTAATTGCTTCAATTTCCTGTTGTTCGAGTTGATTTACCTCGCTGATATAGCGACGGAGTATTTGTCCCAGACGATTGTTGTAAAAGCGGTGTAAGCTGTAATTTGGAGTAGCGGGAAAACCGCGACGTTTCTTATGTCGTCCGCCAGCACCGGGATCGAACACTTGGATATTATTTTCAATTGCCCATTCAATAGGTGAATAATAGCAAGCGTCAAAGTGGAGACAGTCTATTTCTTGGAAACTACCCCAGTACCGTCCATACATTTTATCGTCTTTGTATAAACAAAAAGACATTCCCACTGGTTGAGTATTATCTTGTTCGCTATAAGCGGCGAAAAACACTACTCGATGACGATAGTTTTCGTATAGCGATTCAAAAAACTGTTTTGTGAGATATTTGCTACCCCACCAACCGAATTTATCGCAGGTATCAGTATAAAAATCGTACATCAAAGGAAACAAATCCTTGGGAATATCATCGCCAGAGAGTGCTTTGAATTGCAACCCAGCCTTGGCAACAGCTTTTCGTTCGCGTTTTATATTGCGACGCTGGTTGGCGTTAAATGCACCTAGATAATCATCAAAAGTTGTAAAACCTTGATTTTGCCAAACATAGTTATGGTGCAGCCAAGCTGTAAAACCTTGCCGTTCTAATATTGGACGAAAATCGGGATCTACATACAAAAAATTGCAGCCACTAATACGCTGCTTTTTGCAAAAAGAATCTATTTCGCGCACTAAATACGAAGTTATTTCATCTTCATCTTCTCCCGGCGCAATTAAAAATCGATAACCTTCCGCCGGTGTAAACGGCGACATTCCAAGCATCTTGGGGTAATATTCCACCCCAATACGATAAGCCAAATCAGCCCACTGATGGTCAAAGACAAATTCTCCATAACTATGTGCTTTGATATAAAGTGGAGCAACCCCAATCAGCGTTTTATCTCGCCATAGCGTCAAGTGATTAGGTAGCCAACCACTTTGAGCAGTAGCGCAATGAGTTGCTTCAAGATTGTTCAACCAATCCCATTCAAAAAAAGGAGTCTGAAGTGGAACAGCCAAAGCATTCCAAGCATCTGACGGTACTTCAGCAACTGTATTTATCCAATTGAGAGAATAGCTCGGCTTTATTTTTTCCAGCATCGGATTTGAACACACAAAACTTAGCAAAAGCTTTATTTAGCGTAATCTAATCTGGGAATTGTTGCAGACAATAATCAAAAAAAATTCCTGTTTTGAGGTGAAAACTTTCATAAGTTGCAAATGTGAAGGTTGTTCAGCGAGAAATCCCGAACCAGCCGCCATCGAGTGGAAGCATTTTCATTTCCCAAAGTCAAGAAACCTATAGTAAACCTTTATAAAGTTAATTAAATCTAATTTTAGAAGATTTGCTACCAATTTGAGCCACTATTAACTCCTAACTGTGCTATACCGAAGATAGTTAGGTGTTCCAATGCTGCACAAATCTCAACTTTTCCTGCCGGCGTTTCAAAAACCAGTATACGTTTAAATTCCGGTCTTGCTTGCCAAAATATCGCTCCTGTAGCCGTTGAAACATCCCCAGGGTTCAATTTGCTGTTAAATGAAGCGTAATTCTGGATTTAACTTATCGAAATCGGAAATAACAAGATTAGCTGGTTGGGGTGGCTTACCATTATATTTTTGGTGTTGCAGCGGCTCGGGGTTTCCCATGAGAATTTTTTTCTCCTAAAAAAAAATCTCATGGGTGCCCGTCAGGATGCGATACAGTTAAAGTTGTATCCAATGCGTGTAAAGTTCCTGCACCGAATAAAACAGCGTAACTCGGCAGAAAATTGTGTTTCTAGGTGTGTTTTATCAGTTTTTGATCCGAATCCAAGCGAAGAAGCGGTAAAATCTGCTATTTTACTATCTGCATTCATTGCCAAGACTACAGCGCAATGAGGAAAAGACTATTGTGGCGATTTTGATATTTACTTTGATGCTAATACCAATAATTAGAAACAAATATAGAGGATATTAATTACGTGCAATTTACTTTATTAAATGTAATAAATTCCCAAGTGTCTGAAAATCAATACTTAAACGGGAACCGCGACATCACAAATAATGCTCTTACCGCGAAAATTGCACATATCATACTTGGTTCAAGACTTATCGTCATAGTGCAAGTTGTCGAATTGTAACAAAGAATTATCAATTACCATATTTCTTCGAGAGGCGCTTAGCATTTATTTGCCTAGGGATGCGTTATAACCCCATAAGACGCGGGTATATATCAATTATCAAACTCGAACAGCCCGTATTGCGATCGTAAAAGTTTGTATCTCACGCTTATTTTTAGTTCACAACAATTTAATAACTTGATTATTAGGATTAATGAACTTAATAATATAAGTATATTAACTTGTTAAATAACCAATTTCAGACCGTTTTAGTTTGCAAATGCCTATCAGATAATGTCAATGGTGAATTTTCGTCAATCATCATTTCGCCGAATTCTTGTATCAAAAATATTATTGCTATCAGTACCAATATTATTGATCGGTGAGTTTGTCGGCTATAAGAAAGCACGTTCTAGCTTAATAGAGAGTGCCCATCAGAATTTAACCGAAAGTGCCATTATTAAAGGAGAGAATATTGTAGATACTATTGATGTACTCAAAAGCAACCTGTTAATTACTTCCCAAACAACGGCTCTTCAATCGGGTAAGCCCCCTTTGGTAGAAAAATTTGTGAGGAATTTAGCTCAAGAATTACCCAGACAAATCAAGTGTATTCAATTAACAAATCCCGAGAGTGGTAACATTATTACTAGCACTTGTGGTAATAAATTAACGGATTTGAATAATTTTTCCTTTTCTCAAACAAAAGTTCAGATTCAACCTATCTTACCTGTAAAATCGAAAACAAATGATTTAAATAATCAGCCTTCAAATTTAGAGCTTATCTTGTCTTCTCCCGTCTACGATACTCAAGGTAAATTGCGTTATACATTAAGTATGCAGTCGCAATTATTGCACGAAAAAATCAAAGAAACTCCCGGATTTTTAACAGGTTCTACGGTTGTAATTGCAGAAAACGGGACTATTTTGGCACATCCGATTTTTCAACGAGTAGGTACAAATATTAGCGAACATGCAAATGGGAAAAAACTACTTTCTATTCTGGGAAATGCCAGATCCGGAAGTAAAAAATCTTTAGATTTATTTTTTGAAAAAGAAGGGGAGCAGTTACTTGCTGGATATACGACTATTAGTAGTCCAATTGAAGATGGGGAAGAAAAATGGGTAATTTTAGCTGTTACCAGTTTGGATAATGCACTACACGGCTTAAAAGAAATCCAGCTAATTTTGTTTATATTGACAATTGGCTTGATTAGTGCGATTTTATTCGCATCGCTGTATGTAGCTCGTTATTTAGCCTATCCTATAGAAAAATTGCGCGATTATGCTTTGAATCTCCACTCCCACCATACAACTTCGGCAGTTCCGCACAATTTAAAAATTCGGGAGCTTAATCAACTAGGGCAAGCACTCTCACAAATGGTTGAAAGACTCAAAACATGTGCTGATGAATTGGAAATTGCTTGGAAAGATGCAAAAACCGCCAATCAGAGTAAAAGTCATTTTTTAGCTACGACTTCCCATGAGTTGAGGAATCCCTTAAATATCATTATCAATTCCATACGCTTGGTTCGAGATGACTTGTGCGACGATAGAGAAGAAGAAAAAGAGTTTCTCAAACGTGCCGATGAAACAGCTATTCATTTGTTAGGTATTATTAACGACTTACTTGATATTTCTAGAATAGAAGCGGGTAAGTTTTCAGTTGTAATGAAACCAATCGATCTCCGTTTAGTTATCAAAGACGTAATTACTTTACAATCAGTTAATATTCAAGAAAAAGGTTTGCAGTTAAATGTTCCCGACTTAAAGGAGCAAATTCGAGTTAATGCCGATACGGCGAAGCTCAAGCAAGTATTGATAAACGTCGTTGGTAACGCAACAAAATTTACCGACGCAGGAAGCATTACCATAACCACAGAAATTCAACATCACCTCAGTAAATATTGGGTCACGGTTGCTGTTAAAGATACAGGTATTGGCATCAATACTGAAGAACAACAAAAATTATTTCGCCCTTTCGTAATGCTTGATGGCAGCACCACGCGTAAGTATCGCGGTACGGGGTTGGGACTAGCAATTTCACGTAACTTAATCGAATTGATGGGAGGTACGATAACTCTTGAAAGTCCTGGACTTCAACAAGGTACAACGGTTAAAATTACTTTGCCTTTAATCGATAGCGAACATCCATATACAGCCTCAACTAAAATTGATTCTGGAGATGAGAATATTCACGGGAATAAGAAAGTACCACAAGTTACCTTTCAAAGCAACTCAAATTAGGCAATATATTTTTAATTCTGTAGAGACGTTACTCTCGGCAACGTCTCTGTGTCTTTGAGTGATATTTCTGCTTTGGGTAAGTACTATTACAGAGAAATAGGTTTACCTCCTGTTGACAAAGATTGGGTAAGAGCGGTTAAAATCTCCACTAACTCCGTACCTACTACACCATTAGATATCGCTGAGGGAGTATTTTGCACGATGCATTCAATAAAGCTGTTACAAACTCTTTGTAATGGTTCACCTTTTTCTATTTCTACCACTTTTCGTTGTTGATTTACGGGGATAAAGTGATTTTCTTGACGTTCAAACTCACCCTGTATTAACGTCAATGGTGCCTCAGGTAACATTTCATCAAAAATTAAGCTACCGCGACTACCTACAACTCCCAAACGTCGCTGTTTATCAGGATTAAGCCAGCATAAATGAATGAATACTTGAAAACCACAAGGGTATCTTAGAGTTATCCAGACTAAATCCGATAGGGGATGGGAAGAAGTTGATTTCTCTTCCGGTGCTGTTTGCAACCAAACCTTCCCCGTAGCTTGAGCGACAGTAGGTGTGAGCCCCAACCAGTTATTGAAGATGGCAATATCGTGAATGGCTAAATCCCATAGTGCATCAACATCATGGCGTACTGGCCCCAAATGGGTGCGTGTCGCATAACCGTAGCGTAAATCTCCCACGGCACCCGCTTGCAATACTGCTTGCCCTTTTTCTACCGCCGGATGAAATAAATAGGTATGATCTACCATTAATATCAATTGCTGTTTGTCTGCCAAGTCGCATAATTCACGGCATTCTGAGGGATTGAGAGTTAGAGGTTTTTCGGCTAAGACATGGCACCCCCAGTTCAAAGCATCAACAATCAAGGAGTAGTGGGTGACGGCGGGAGTAGCAATTACTACTGCATCTAATTGAGATAATTGCTGTAATTTCTGCCATTCGGTAGTTAATAAAACATTATCTTCTAAGTCATATTGCCGCTTTACCTTCGCCAAACATTCAGAATTTGGATCTACCACTGCTGCAACTTCAACAATCGGATGCGCTAAAAAATTTCGCAGTAAATGAACTCCCCAGCGTCCAACCCCAACTACAGCAACTTTTATTGAATGAGTCATTAGTTATTATTTCACAGTCATTAGTCATCAGTTATACAATAAAAAAATCGAGCTAATTTTATTTTTAATCCTTCAAACACGCTTAATACAGCGTATTGCAAGTTAAGCGGATGTACACCCCACCCGCCCCTCTCCGGGGCACCCTCCCCGCTTGCAGGGAGGGTTGGGGAGGGGTTATAGGTGTACCATCAATAGATGAAATGTGCTGTATATTGAATTTAAGTAAAAATTGAGTTGTTTTTGAGTTTCTATTTTTAGCTATGTAACCATGTAAAACTCGTAACAATTCCTCTATAAAAGATATGCCAAATTCCATCCGACGGATACAGAGGACAATCTTATATAGTATTGCAGTACTATCTAATATGTTTAGATAATTAATCCAAAATCTACAATTAATAGCTTATTAAATAGTGTTATCAGGGATTTTACGGAGAGTCTATTGCCATAAAAGCCACTTTTGCAGCAGCTTGCTCGGCAGCTTTGATAGAGCGGCCTTTACCTGAACCTAATTTTCGATCGTGCAGCCAAACCTCAGCCATGAAGCGTTCTTGATTATGTGTTGGTGGAGTGAGTTGAGTGACGCGATATTCGGGTAAAGTTTTATATTTTCCTTGAGTCCATTCTTGTAAAGCAGCTTTATAATTTTGCCTTGCTGGATCGGATCTGATTTCTGCGGCAAGTTGTTTAAAGTGAGGATCTAGCCAAGGGCGAATCAACTCTAAATTATTAGTACTCAGATAAAGGGCACCTAAAATCGCTTCAAAAGCATCCGCCAATCTAGATTCTTGCCCTGCTTTATCTCCATAAGCACTACCGGAAACCAATAAATAAAGTTCAAAACCGTAAGAACCAGCTAATTGAGCGAGAATGCGATCGCTTACCAGTACAGAGCGAATTGCAGCAAAATCACCTACCCGAGCATCATGAAAGTTCTCCCATAGAACAAGAGCAGCAACCAGACGCACCACCGCATCCCCAACAAATTCAAGTTGTTCGTAATTTGCCGACTCAGAAATAGAAGGATGAGTCAGCGCTAAGTCTAGCAATTCCCATTTCAAAGGTGAAGAAGCTGATAAACCTAGCTTTTTAACCAAACTTTCAAGTTGTCGTTGACGACGCGGATAAATAACAGACATTAATTAAGATAAAAAGTAAAAGGTACCATCCCCCATCCCCCAATCTCCCAATCTCCCAATCTGCCATACTCCCATCCCAAAAAAAGGGGGGAGAGAGTCGGACATAAGCCGGGTTCTGTTCTAGAAATGCCGCAAATTTACTTTCCGACATTGCTAGGGCAATTATCTATCTGGGACGCTTGTTACCAAACGCCTCAAGCGGCTCTCATAAAGCGGAACTGGAAAAAGACCAACCATAGTTCCTCTCACCTTGCTTCCAACCGGGGTTTACCGAGCCAGCGCCTCTCGACGCTGCTGGTGAGCTCTTACCTCACCTTTGCACCCTTACCCTTTTCAATTATCAATTATCAATTATCAATAAACAGTAAAAACTGATAATTGATAATTGTTCATTGTTCATTGAAAGAGGCGGTATTTTTCTGTGGCACTATCCTCACGCTCGCACGCACTGGGCGTTACCCAGCAAGTTTGGTCTTTGGGAAGCCCGGACTTTCCTCAAATTAGTTTTGTTAAAACTAATCTGCAATCGCCTCGCCGACTCTCTCCTAATATTCTAGTTTAGTCTTGGATGACTTTAAGATGCTCTCTTTTTATTCCAAGGTAGTGCATAAGTCCAAGGAAGCTTTCTAATGGTAAAAGGACAATTGATAATGGACATGGGAGGAATATTTTGACCTGGTGCCAAACCCACGCGCACTTCTGAAAATCGCAGCACTAATTGAAGAGAAAATCCTATTTGTTCTCTTCTGCTCATAAATTTTTTGTATAATTTTCTAAATTTTTTGTTCGGACTACCTTTAAGTCCAGCTATATCAACTAAAGCTTTTTCTGGTTGATATGTTCCGGTTTCTTGATCTCGTTTAAATACATCTTCAGCGGTAATACCCTGTACGAGGGTTTGACTCGGAGCAATTAGGCCAGGACTTTGGGGTACACCTAAATCGCGGGATACATCTGGTGATTTACGAATTATTCTACGCGATACATTTTTATGGTTTTCAGCCAAAGAACAGTTATCCCAGTCAACATATACGGCAACATTCTCTGATTTATTGCCAAGAATGAGTAATAAATCCTTTACACCATCAATATCGGAAGAAGCCTGAAGTTTAAAGGCTATAGAAACCTTATCATCGAGATTTTGTTCTTTTAATTGTTTGTCAACAGCTGCCTTATCAAAAGCAAACTTTATTTGTTCGTCGATTGATTCGATCATTAAGTTAAAAATATAACTGACACCGATGATATAAAGTGTCAGTATAAGTAAATTCGGACTCGTCTGTTGTTGCATTTATCTAAATGTAACCCCCTAAAATTGTCGCTCACCTCGAACATCGTTAATATTGACAGGATTTTCGAGCCAACCACTTCGTCGGAAAAATAATAATAAACCAACCGCGATCGACACCATTGCCATCACGCATAACCAGAAGCCCCAAGGCGTTTTCACTCCGGGCATATATTCAAAATTCATCCCATATAACCCAGCAATAAAGGTTAAGGGTAGGAAAATCCACGAAAACACTGTTAGCAACTTCATGATTTCATTCATTCGATTGCTTACCGCAGAAAGATATACATCCATTAGCCCCGATGCAAGTTCTCGATAAGTTTCTACCATATCCATAACTTGCACTGCATGATCGTAACAATCTCTTAGGTAAATTCTCACCTCCTCAGTGATGAGTTCGTTACTATCTCTGATCAAAGAATTGATCGCACTACGCTGCGGCCATATAGCGCGACGTAATTGTAGCAATTCTCGCCTTATTCTATAAATTTTTTGCAGTGTTTTTCGAGTCGGATTTACTATTACTTCCTCCTCTAAACCTTCAATGCGTTCGCCATAATCTTCCAGTACGCTTGAGAATTAGCAACAATAAAGGTATCATCCGCAAGCAGGGAGCTGATTATTTAGCTTACGCCCTTTTAGATGCAATCATCGATG
>JBCBQE010000141.1:0-10638 GCA_039820385.1 Cyanobacteria bacterium J06635_10 | reverse complement strand
CTGCAATGTAAAATCATAATTTCATATTACGATTCAGCAACGCCGTTTTTTTAGATCAATATCACTTTCTATTATTTATGGGTGCAAGTAGAAGCAACTTATGCACTTTTATCCCAACTCGATATAATGCTGTTTCAGCGAATTTTCGATACAAAGTCCAAATATAGAGAGACGTTGCATTGTGCACGCCGTCTCTACAAGGTTTATATGTATCGCCAGTCAAGGTGATATTCTTCAGTTTACCAGTATTCGATTACTCCCCTTCCGCTTATCGATTACCTATAAAATGTCTCCCCCTCTACCCCACGCCACTTGCTACAACGGAGGGAACCTCCGCAACGCAGTGGCTCCTCTTCCCCCTCTTCCCCCTCCCTCATTGAATTAGGTAATCATAAAGCCAAGAAGGGAGTAATTTTTAATCCCGAATTCGCTCTTGTCGAAAACCAGAATCACCACCAGTGGTAAACCAATATTCCCAAGTTCCTCCAGAAGCATCTAACCAGTTATTAAGGTCAAAATAACCACTTCCTTCTGGCGTACCTTGAATTTTATAAACTTTAACAGCTCGTCCACAATTATCCCAAATTAAAGGTAAATCTGGTTTTATTTGTTCTGGTAACGCGCCATTAGTTTGTAAAAAATAGGCATCTTGTCCCCTATCGGAATCATTGCCAAAAACTCGAGCAATTCCGTTTTCATCAATGGCTGCAAAGGCACCTTCTTCTAAACCAATGCCGTAAACGGGATTATCTTCAAGCACCATAATTCGGGCCATTAATCCTAAAATTCTCCCATATCTTGTCTCGGGATGATTATCATTACATCTATCTAAGTGAGTGTCAGTAATCACATTTTTCAGATAAGGAACTTGGAGAAAATTACTACGATAAATATCCTGAGTATTGGGATGAAAAGGATCGTTTAAAATTTCTGAACTTAACAATCCTCGCCTAGAAGGAGCATAATAATAATCTCCTAAAATTGCCATTCCAGCACTAGTTCCAGCTACGGGAATTTTTTTATGATTAATTAAGTAATTAATTGCATCTTCTGTAGCTGTACCTTCCCAATAATCTTCGTATTTATTTTGATCCCCACCAGCAAAATATAAAGCATCCGCGTCTCTAATATATTGCACCACCTCTGGGTTATTGGCTGCTTCTCGACTGTCAATAGAAAGCTCCGCTGCGGAATTGATTAAATCTCTATAATTATCTACAATCCATTGAGCCTGTCTGCCAATTCCACCGCAACGCAAAACTAAATAATCTCCCCGATTGGCTCGATCGAGAAACCATTTAGTAGCGGCATCTTCCCCTACTGTTCCCTCTTCTGCACCACCAATCAAAAGAATGGCTGGTTTTGCACAAGAGCTATTAACTTTACCATCCTCTAGAAAATATTCAAAGTTATCGCGATCGTCTGCTCGTCTGAAATCTGGGAATTTTCTTGCCATAATCCAATTACTTAGGGGCTAAATATTTATATAGCTAATTAAAATTAAGCGAGGTACACATTAAACCTCACCCCCTCCCCTCTCCGCTACTTTGGAGAGAGATGCAATAGATTGGGGTGAGGTGAGCGTTTGTATTATACACAACAAAAAACCGCTATATCCAGATTTTGTATAAGTTGATAAAAGCTTACAGTATCCCAATTTTTGAAAAAGCCCCCAGGCGGCGATCCTGGGGCTATACAAAAGGTGCCCACCTTTGTGGGCTTTGTAATTGTAGCGATACCCTTATAGGGTATTGCATAGATTATTTATTCAAATTTGGGATGCTCCCGTCAAACCAAGCCTTTAAGTGAGCATGATATTAATGCTAATCGCGCAAAATGTTACATATAAAAATTCAGCATCTCTTTAATCTAATACAAGTAAAATTAAAGAGATGCTGCAATCAAGTACTCAGTGATAAACATGATTTTTCACAATTCAAAATATTCATTCACACTGATATCTTCTAAACGGATTTGAATACTAAACCTTTTTCCTGCTTCGCCTTTAAAAGGTTTCAATTGAATGTAATTATCTTGAATTCTGGAAGTAACTTCTTGGAGAGATTTACCAGCTTTAGACAGCAAAATTAATTTGGTATTGTGCGGTAAAAATCTTTCTTCAGGCATTGGATATAGCTGAGCTAAAACATTAATTTTATCTTGACTGTCATTATTTTGCTTGTCAGGTGATATATTGACCAACAGTGCAACCTTTTTAGAATCCACATCTATGCCTAAATCAAGAATTTTCGCTTTTTTGACACCTGTATCAACACTTCTGGTGCTAAAAGCTAAATTTAATTCTGGGTTGGAAAGAGAATCTATTGTTTGCCAACCTTCATCAACTACTCCTTGGAACCATTGACTTAACTTAGTGGTAGTTGCGCGTACAACTTTCGATAAATTTTCACTGATTTGAGCAACTTTATTCTCAGCTACGTGTAAAGTATTCTCAACTACGGGTAAAGCAAATTCTGATGCTTGCACGTAACGGTGATAGGATAATAGATGGTTTGGTTCAAGATCGAATAAATGTAGTGGTAGTTGATAACAACCGTCACTTATGGTCTGTTCTAAATTACTTTTTATCTCTACTAATTGGTTATAAGGTAAAAAGCCCTTGATGATAACTTCTTCCTCTTCTTCCAATACTTCTAGTAGCACATAAAAATGGGCTGCTAACTCTGGGTTATCAATTACCTCTTGTGGTATATTGACCATTTCATCGAGTAAATGCTCTGTGGCGATGGTGCAAAACTTAAAGTCATCAACTTTGAGATTGCCAGCAGTTGCGATCGCGCTGATGTCCCTAGAAATTACTTTACCCGAGTTACCTGAACCTCCGCCGGTGGAAATTCCATCGCTTAACCATGCTTCAAAGGCAAGTAGTGCTAATGTATTAAGATAGCCTTGCCAAGAATCACTGGCATTAGTTGTATTTACAGAGTTTACTTGTTTTGCAAATAAAAAATGTTCGGGTTCTAACCAAACAGTTTCTGGTAGAAAAAATCTTAAATCTTGAGAATAAGTTGAAATCGACATGGTTTAATTAGTAGGGGTGATTTTACCTTGCTTACAAAGGTAAATAGACCTAAGTAAGCAAAACTTATGCAGTTGATGGCGATTATTCGTGCAAAGTTGTGGATTACTTCCCGCTCTTTTATAGACTAGAAATGAGAAATGTTTCCAATTCTATATATAACTATACTGCTCTAATGAACTTACCCAAAGCTACTATTATCTAGACTGAATCTCGACATTAATAGTTTTCCCCTAAGCTTAAAGCCTGGGGGTGCTGCCAAAACTTAGCCTTAATTCAAAATTATTTGCTTGCTACCTCATTCTTTAAAGTTGATGTACATTCTTCGATATAACAACGAAGTTGCTGGGCATAAGCGCTACTCATCGTCCGATTTTTTCCTGCTCTAATTTCTTCGGCAGCTTCTTGAAAAATTTCTCCATCAACATAGGATTCAATTTGTTCGCTCAAAGTTCTCAGATAATTTGCTGTAGGTGGAATTTCAGTTAAACCTTTTTCTGCGGCTAATTTCAAAATACGTTCTAACATCTGCTCTACAGTTTTAGTACGCACTTTTGATAAAAGTTCTCCGGGATTCAAAATTCTTCTGGTTTGATCCCAACTTGTCATACCCAATTCAGGAGCAATGTTTTTTAAAGACATTGCCTTGCAGTAATATAATTCCAATCCCTGAATGTACTTTTGAGCGAAAGGCGCATATTTCTTACTTTTTTGTAATTTTTGAATATTAGCTTGTACTTGTTGTTTAATTGTTTCAGTTAAAGTTGAATAAATATCTTCGCGTAAAAACTTTAAAAACTCTTGCTGTTCTACATCGACTTCATCAAGAGATGAGCTAGGCAAATCGCGTCTCGGTACGTAGGTACCGCTTTCGGCATCATATATATCTAAAGATTCTCTAGAACTCCAAATATCGTATCTTCTAAGCTCTACGATAATTTGCTTGAGTTCTTTCATCAATTGCGCGGGAGTCTCGATCCAAATCTGGCGCTGGTGCAAATAACCCAACATTTCCTGCAATTGGGCATTAGTTGGATCGGGACATTTTTTGATCCCCCTGGTTTTTGCTTGCTGTCTGTCTCGACGATAAACAGCATGAAAAGCTTCAACAACGTGGCGAGATTGTGCTGCTAAGCGTTCAATTTGTTTCGTTCTAGTTTTATTTAATAGTGCCCAGTCACTTACGTGCTTAAAACCGAACTCGGATAAAAATTTCTTTAATTCAGGATTTTGTTTTGTTTGCAAATACGCCCAATTATCCAAGCTCATCCGAGATTGTAAATCGGCATTAAATGTTTGCAAAACGGTGACAGAAAATAACTTAAAATTTGTTACCCGAATTTGACGATCCTTATCTATCATTAATTGAGTTTTAGCATCTTCGTCTAAAACAATTAACTTTTGTCCATCATCATTGAGAACGAACGGTAATAAATCCCGATAAGTAAATTGCTTTTCGCCACTAAATAAAGAAGCTATTTTTTTACATTCTTTTAATATCGGCTCAGAAACATAACATCTCAGACAAAGCCCAGCCAGAGCACGCTGAATCAAATCCACTGGATTTTTTTTTGCGTTAAAATACGACAATAAGATATTTTGAGTGTCACTATTTTCGATATCAGAGGCTTGACTATTTGTAAACTCTTGAGCCGCGTTCACCTGAATTTGTTTGTAACCCAGCTTTTCCGCCGCAGGATTAATTCGCCAAATTTTCCAATATCTTGATGAAGCATTCATAGTCGCTGCACTATCCATCGAAAGTAAGTTTTTTAAACAGTTCTATTATTTATATAAGGTTTTGCAGATCAAAAATATGCAGGTTTATGCAGCTTTTAGATGTATATTAAGATTATTTTTACATAAATTAACCAATATAATCACTCTAAACTTTTTCATAACTCTCAAAAAAAAATTCCGAAATAACTAGAACTTTGATTGAGTCAAGGGATTCCGGCCGCTTTCTCCCTTATTGTTAAACCCAAAGGCACGAATTAACTAGTACTCGGCTCTTATTACTTTGCGGGGTTAATTGTAAGGAAAAAAGTAATTTTCTCCCTCTGCTTCCCAAGATCCCCTGCCTGCCCCCATGCAGCAATGTTGGCGTGGTGAACCCTCCTCGGCGAAGGGTACTCTTCAATGCTCTCGCGCTCATTCCTAATCGCGAATTTGCCGTCAAAGTAATGGACATGCTTGCGATATTAAAAGTTATTGAATAATAAAACAAGTTACGCAGTTAGTAAAGCCTGTCCATTACCTAGATATGGGCAACCATAAAAAAAGAGTCGTCATATTAATTTCGGAATTCTCTCCTAAACGCCATCTTCGCCGTGCAAATCCGCCTTTTACAGCGTTTGAGTTTCCAGCGTTGCTGAAAAATCTTGCTATTCACGGGCACCCATTAAAACTTTTTTAGAAGCAAAAATTTTAATGGGAACCCTTGACAATAACTGAATTTAATCGGTTTTAACTGAGTCGAAGAGTACATTCCAAAATCAATTTTTGATTTACTAAAGAATAAGGCTGAATTTCCACAGCCCGTTTGAAAGCATTTATCGCTCTAGAGTATTCTCCAAGGGCTGCATAACATAAGCCCATACCGTGAAGTGCGCCGAAATGCAATGGATTCAGTTCTACTGCTACTTGAGTGTCAGCTAAAGACTTTTCGTACTCGGCATTAGTGTAGTAAAGAAAAGCACGGCGATTCCAAGCTTCGGCAAAATCGGGTTGATCTTCAATTAACTGCGTAAGTATTTCATCTGCTTCGGTAATTTTACCTCCATCCAGTAGTTTTTGGCTCGTTTCTATTTTTTCTAAGCCATAAACTCCCTTTTGCTGAAACCATAAACGCCATAATTTCCGAGTCGCTTCTTCGCGAACGACTTCATCCGGATTTTTCAAATCTTCAAGTAAGGAGTTAATAAATAAAGAATCCATGAAGTTTGTTTTTGAGTATTGAGAGTATCTATTTAAGTTTAATCTCGCACAAATTTGACTCAAAATACAGGATTTTACTTACTTTTAATGTTTACCTTTAAATTACTACTAAAAAAAACTTTATGTTTTTTTTGTAACTTCTAATACTGCTTTTTGTTTCCAGTTGAACTTAGCCATATTTAAGCTAAAAATTCATATTTTTGTGATAATTACTGTAACAAAAATTAACCATTTATGGTTGACAAAATGATGTTTATTGATGCTTGATAAAAACATAACAAAAAATTAATCCCTATGTCATCTTCAAACAATATTTCAAAGCATATTGTACTTACTTCCCATCCCAGCCAGTTTGGTCCCAAACCCATTCCCATTCGCTGGGGGGCAAAGGATGCCATGGAACGAGGCCCGGCGATCGCCACTTTAAGGAATCCGGTTCATCGTAATGTAGTTGGTACTCATTCGGGAAATTACTCAGTATATAGAGCTTTAGCTGTAGCTAGCGGTGCCCTGCAAGCCAACCATCGAGCGGATTTAACTAACACTTCTCCTGTGGAACATATTGGTCCTCATCCGGGCTGGTTTGATGCCGATAAAATTGTTTCTATGGACCCATTTGGGGCAATTGTAGGTGAGGTATTCGCACCATATTACGAGCAGGGATATGATATTCGTCCTACCATCGCCGTCACTAAGGCACATATTAATATGCCAGAGTTACACGATGCTATAAGTAAAGGGCGGTTACAAATTGATGGCAAAATTATGAAGTCCGGTGGCGATTTAGTTGTGACGAAAGCCGCCATCGAACCAGTTTGGTATTTACCCGGAATTGCCAAACGCTTTAATATTACTGAAGCAGAATTACGCCGCGCTTTATTTGAACAAACCGGAGGAATGTTTCCGGAATTGGTGACGCGATCTGATTTAGAAGTATTTTTACCACCGATTGGCGGTTTAACTGTATATATTATTGGTAACGTTGCTGATATTACTAATCCCCAAAAACCCGTAGCCGTACGCGTGCATGATGAATGTAACGGCTCTGATGTCTTCGGTTCCGATATTTGTACCTGCCGTCCTTATTTAGTCCACGGCATTGAAGTTTGCGTACAAACCGCACAAGAAGGAGGAGCAGGTGTTATTGTTTACCATCGAAAAGAAGGGCGTGCCTTAGGGGAAGTAACTAAATTTTTGGTTTACAATGCCCGCAAGCGTCAAGAAGGTGGAGATACCGCCGATGCGTATTTTAACCGTACCGAATGCGTCGCAGGGGTTCAAGATATGCGTTTTCAGGAATTAATGCCAGATGTGTTGCACTGGTTGGGTATTACTCGCATCGATCGCATGGTATCAATGAGTAATATGAAATTCAATGCTATAACCGAATCTGGGATTGAAATTGTCGAACGAATTGCCATACCTGAAGAATTAGTTCCCGAAGATGCGCGAGTAGAAATTGAAGCGAAGAAAGCTGCTGGTTACTATAGCGACACTGAGGTACTTGATACAGAGGATTTATCTGAGGTAAAAGGGCGTTCTTTGGAACAGTGAACAATGAACAGTGAACAGTGAACAGTGAACAGTTAACAGTGAACAGTTCGCAGTCGATCGGTAGTTTTGCTTTAAATTAGGTACGTGCCCATATCTGAGAAGTCTTGTGGTACGGGCAGAGAAGGCTATTCGGAATATAGAGCAATAAAATATGCTGTATATTGCAGTATTTGTAATAAAGCCTGAAAAATCGGGTTTCTGAATAATGCTTAAAGAAAAAGCATAATTATTGATTTAGAAACCCGGTTTTTGTCTGGATGACTAAAAACTACCTGTAATCCATACTTTTAATAGTTATTACCATTACCTTACCGTTGAAAAAACATTACCCAATCTTGGACAATGACCTTATACAAACGGCGGTATAAGGATTCCCAATAGGAATTTCACCTACTACCCGAAGTGCCACTAGGCTTCCTACATAGGGCATTGTCCTGAGACTCCGACCTATATAGGTTGACCACGGGAGCGCAGAAGACCGCTGGTAAAATAATTGTGACGACGTACTCCACAAAGTTCGCGTCTTAACTCATTCCAATGCGACCAACTGTGTTTTCTAGTACCACCGTGAGATAGCTTGGCTGGAAGGAATGAGTTGTATGTATTTATGGGGGAGACGGTCTGAGAAACGCTTGAAAGACTTAGTACGAATACCACGACGCGCTATTACTAGCGCAGCCGCAGTATCAGAACTCAGTCCGTACATTCCCATATACTTAGTTAATCCCTGTATACTTGTATAAGCTGGATTAACCGTATTTAGGTTAATTCCACGATTACGGCATCTACGTTCTAAAACTTCTTCCCACTTAGAAAAAGCAAAGCCATTAAGCATTCGAGCATATCTCTTACCACGCTCTCTTAACTGTTCTTTTTTAGCCGCAAAATCAAGATTCTCAATGACTACCGGGCATTTATAAGTCTGTGCTAGCAAAGTTATTTGAGCGGCTATATCAGCAAGTATCGCTTCAACTTGTCCGCTATTTTTACTGTGGAGATTTAACGGAAATTGACCACTAGCTTTTAAATTACCTTCGGCATCAACATAAGTCCAGCCAATAACCGATGGATTTAAGTCAATACCTATTGCACCATTCCCGAATTTAGATTGTGTAGGGACTTCGGGAACATCTGTAGATACAGCGCAATACCAAGAAAAATCTTTGTAATAGAATCTGTAAGTTAATGCTTGACCAATAGTTAAAGCAGCATCAATATGTTGTTGACCGTATTTAAAAGTTACTTCCCGAATAGTAATGTAGCTTCCATATTCGGACTCTAAACAACGCGGTACACGAATCTTTAAATTACCATTCCCATCCATCTGACAGATTTGATTGCCGGATGTTTCACATGCAGGAGCCAACAAAAGTAAACTGACTACCAACATTTCCATTAGTTACTTCTAAAGGTTTGTTCTTAAGGTATTCGAGCTTTTTCTCTAAAACGTATTTGCGGCGTTTTTTTTGGTTTATGCGTTGATTTGTAATCTGTAATTCGGTCATTTGGCAAGGATTATAACGAATTGGACAAGCATCTTTGATATAAGATTGCTTGAACTTTTTAGCTTTTTTCGCTTTCTTATAATCCTTAATTCTTTTCTCCCAAGTCTTTAAATACTTAGTTAAAGATTTGATTTGACCTTCGATAGTTTTAATATGACGCTTACTCTAGTTCTTTTGCTGAAGAAATCTTGCCATCTACTTCAGCAATAACAGAGTTAGCTTGTCGCTTATTAATATTAAATCGTTGCTGTAATTCTGTATTTAATCCAGACTTGCGATCTGCTCGATCATTTAAACGACGTTCGAGGCAGTATTGACTAGCAGCACCAAAAACACGGCTATAGTCAGCACAATAATTATTAATATTTTTAGGCGTTATTGTACTCACTACGGTCGTAAATGTTTTGATACTCACTTGTCATTCACCTCCATATATGTAATACTATAGATATAGTACAATATATTACCTATAAATGTCAATTAAATGGGCAAAAAAGTCTCTCAGAAATTATGGCAGAAAGCAAACCGAGATAAAGTATCTAACTATCAGCGTAAATATATGCAAAAAAAGACTCAAGCGACTGTAGTACTTGAGCCTTGGGTTAAAGCTAAAATTGATGAAATTAAGCCTTCCACACAGCCTTATGGGCAATGGATAAGGAAATTTCTTGAAGAATGGGCATCAGAAACAAAGGAAAGCTAGTAGAGTTATTCTTACAATGTTTTCGCCTGTTTCTTTTTTCTGTTTTCAGCACTTCTGCGACCATAAAGTTTTAATGTAGTCTAAACTACTGCTAGTTTTCGGGAATTGGTAGCAACTCGACTGCATGATATCTATAACCGTAATACGGCATCACTAATGATGGGCAAAGTTGGGTAATGTGAGCGTAACTTTGGGTAAACTTTTCGCTATAGTTAGCGAACCCTCTCTTCATATTTTTAAGGGGAAATTTAGAGTATAAAATATAGAATCCTATAAATAATTAAAAAAAATTTAACATCATACTTATTGCGGTGGGTGTATCACTCAAGGAATTAATCAATGGAAAAATCAACGCTCGACAAGATTGCTTATTTGCGATCGCCTTCTTGCATTCGCGAACGTTGTAGACAATTATACGATTATGTAATTGCTGGAAAATCTCAGTATTTCGCTTGTGATTTGACGCAGTTGGAAAGGGTAGCGGATTATGTAATTGAGGTAATGCGTGGGGAATACCCAGATTTACAGATTCCGTTTCACAGTCGTTGGCGACATTTTGAAGCTGGAGAAATACCGCGTTTAAGTTGGTTAGATGAAAAGTTAGCTCGCTCTTCGCCTATAGAAAAAGCGATCGCAAAATACGATTTAGCAATTATTAGCGTTTTATTGGATGCAGGTGCTGGTAAAAATTGGCAATATACCGAACCCGAAACTCAATTAATTTTTGCACGCTCTGAAGGATTAGCTATTGCTAGTTACCAAATGTTTTGTCAGGGAATTTTTTCCAGCGAT
The DNA here is from genome assembly GCA_039820385.1 of Cyanobacteria bacterium J06635_10. Lineage (GTDB taxonomy): Bacteria > Cyanobacteriota > Cyanobacteriia > Cyanobacteriales > Nostocaceae > Rivularia. The sequence goes on along the minus strand of JBCBQE010000141.1, from coordinate 107 downwards.
TCTAACAATCCTTTACAAGTTGATGCTCAAAAACTGCAAAATTTAACAGAAGAAGAACTTGTTACAGGATTTCAGATAAATCAAACTAATCCCTTAGTCGGACTAAA
>JBCBQE010000140.1:0-10787 GCA_039820385.1 Cyanobacteria bacterium J06635_10 | reverse complement strand
TGCTCGTAAGAACCTGTTTGAAGACATTCCTCGCTTTTTAGTAGCTCAAGCGGGGATTATGTTTGCTGTCAGCTTAGTGACTATTCAGACTGGGGTATTCAATGGGGTAATTAATTCTACAGCAACTTTAGTAGAAAATTCCCGAGCCGACATTTGGTTAGCTTCAGATAAACTGGTACAACTCGAATTGACGCAACCACTTTTGTATGATTATGCCGTCAGAGCTAGAAAAGTGGATGGTGTTAAACGTGCCGAAACTTTACTTCAAGGTTCAGCTAGATGGACTGTATCTAATGGCAAACTTAGTGTAGTTAAGGTATACGGGTTTTCTCCTACAGGTAGACTATTTGTTCCCGGAGATATGCTTCAAGGTAATGTAAAGTCTTTAAGGAATCCTTACACGGCAATAATTGATAAAAGCAATTTAAAGTCTCTCAAAGTCAACAAAATTGGAGATACCGCTCAAATCGGCTCATTACCAGTACAGGTTGTTGGCTTAACCCAAAATACTCAATCAGTTGTCTCCAGCTCTGTATTGTTTACTTCCCTCGAAACTGCAAACGCTTACGTCAATGCTAGCGTTACTACGAATGTTAACTGTACCTGGGTTGCTGAAGAACTTCAATGTCGGAATGTTTATAAAAAAGATGCTGATGCCAAAAAAAATCAATCTGCCAATGAACCACCACCAAAGCTCAGTTTAAATACCCCCATATCTTACGTGCTAATTCAAGCACAACCCGGTCAAAATATTCAACAACTCAAAAAACGCTTAGAAGCCACTTTCCCCGAAACTAGAGCATATACGACTCTCGAATTGTCTAAAAAGATACGTATGTTTTGGCAGCGATCGACGGGAATTGGATTTATTTTGGGTTTAGGTGCCGCAGTCGGTGTAGTTGTAGGAGTAGTAATCGTAGGTCAAATTTTATACTCTGCTGTTGCGGACCATTTAAAAGAATTTGGAACACTCAAAGCAATGGGAGCGTCAAATAAGGTTATATATGGCGTAATCATCGAGCAAGCTCTATGGATGGCAGTTCTTGGGTATATACCGGGAATATTGCTTTGCTGGGGGCTGGGTGCTTGGACTTTAGCAACTCAAGGCATTGTAATTTTAATCACTCCATTAACAGTTGTTGGAGTTTTTGGCATAACCGTTTTTATGTGTGTTGGTTCTGCTTTATTTGCAATTCAGAAGGTCAGCAAAGTCGATCCCGCAATTGTTTTTAAAGCATAGCCTTTTATGGGGCTAGAGTTCTCTATCTTTAGAGCCGGTTGCGACAACATATAAATAGTCATATTTTTTACTTTTCAAGTGAAATAAATCAGTAAAAATACTATTGTATTACCATCCAGTTTCCAAATGGAGCCTTAGAAAATGAGCAGACTTAGTTATTTCTAAATCTTGGGCAGAGCAAAAATGAACTTGCTTGAAAGCCAAGAGACAGAACCTTAATGCACCAAGCACAGCATTTTTACAAATATAGCAGTATTGTTACGTAAAAATCGGATGTTGACGGCTGCGCTATTTTTGAGCGGAGAATTCACAGCCCCTGGCATTTGCGGAAATTTTAATCCTAAAATCAATATCCTTACCCAAAAGAAATGACTATTTCTCAAAATCGATGTATAGTGACTTCCAGAATAGACAGTTGGAATGATTCAAAATCTACTGATGTAAGTAAATTGAAAACCTCTGCTATTTCTGCCAGAGGAGTAGAAATGGTATATCAATCTGGCAGACAGCGCTACTTAGCACTCAAAGGAGTTGATTTGGATGTTCCCCACGGTACTATCCAACTGTTAATGGGGCATTCCGGTTCAGGAAAAACCACCTTACTATCAATTCTGGCTGGGATTTTGACTCCTACTAAAGGACAAGTGAATCTTTTGGGAAAAGAAATTACGCGGATGTCTCGCAAAAAATTGTCTCGTTTTAGAAGAGATAATATTGGTTTTATTTTTCAAGGCTTTAATCTCTTTGGTGCTTTAAATGCAGTAGAAAACGTACAACTCGCTTTAGAAATAAAAGGTATTCGAGGCAAATCAGCCACAAATCAAGCTCTAGAGTTGTTAAATATGGTGGGATTAGCCGATAAAGCCAATCTACTTCCCCGCGATTTATCCGGAGGGCAAAAACAGCGTGTAGCGATCGCTCGTGCTTTGGCGGGTAATCCTCAGTTAATTATGGCAGATGAACCAACCGCTGCACTCGATTCTCACAATGGACAAGCTGTCATCGAATTGCTGTGTAATTTAGCCAGAGAAGGTGGTACTACCGTTGTCATGGTAACCCACGATTCTAGAATTCAGGATTTCGCCGACAATGTCGCATTTTTGGAAGACGGAGAAATATCTGAAAACACATTTTAGAACAAATGTATTGTTTTTTCGGTTCTGCCCAGAATTAATCCACGAAAGGTTTAAAAACCTCAATTAATTCTCTACGACTGACAACCAAAGTAGGTAAAGATTTAGCACTATAGTCTTCACCTATAACCAAAGGGAAAGGCTCAGATTTCAGAGATATCCAACAACCCCCAGCAGCTTGTAAAATTACCCAAGCACCAGCAATATCCCAAACTTTGGGTGTCGCTTCAACCGCACCCAAGACAGCCCCCGTCGCCACGGTGAGAAAGTTATAGCTCGCAACACCAAGCATTCTAATTTTACAAGGAAAGTCTCGATTAATTACCGACGTACTGCGAGAACACAAGTTGAAAAAATGATTTTTACTAATATTCTCGTTACTGGTTTTAATGGGAACATGGTTGCAAAATGCTCCTGAAGGTAAATCTAATCCAGAAGAGCCTTGCCAATATCCGTGAAAAGCTTCGTTTGTAGGTGGAGCATAAACGTAGCCAAATACAGGTGTACCTTTGTAGAGTAAGCCCAGAGAGATACACCAGATAGGAATTCCCCTAGTAAAGTTAGTAGTACCATCCAAAGGGTCAACTATCCAGCACCACTCATTATCTGGAAAAACTTTGTCATTTTCTTCACTGAGGATACCATGATTGGGAAATTGAGCAGCGATCGCATTTCTAATTTCGTTATCAGCCCATTTATCGGCTTTTGTTACCAAACTACCATCGGCTTTATTGTCAGCTTGTACTTTGCCAAAATCTTGGATTAACTGCTTTCCAACAGCTTCAGTAGTTTTTTTAGAAAAATCTAATATATCATTCCAGAAATCGTTCATATTGTCAAAAAAAGAATAGAGAATAAGCAATAAAGGATAGAACAATTATTCCTAACAACCAACAACCAACAATCAACAACTAACAATCAACAACTAACAACCAACAACTAACAACCAACAACCAACAATCAACAACCAACAAATTTAATCCAACTCATTTTCTAAAATAGAACCGATCGCCACCTTGGCATTTTTTTGAAATTCTTTGACACTGATTCTACCCAACAATAAAATAGCGAAAATCATTCCTATTGCTTGCAGAAAAAATACTAATCCATAAGCCATTGCTGGTACATCAAATAGCATTTTACCTAAGTTTAGAAATCCTCCACCAAGTACTGTTGCAGAACCCCTTGCCATAGCTTGTGCTAATCCCCAAGCACCAATAAAGGTACCCGCAGTTTCCGCCGCAGTTAAATCTAACATCAAGGAGGTAGCCCCTGCTGTGAGCATTCCAGATGATAAACCGAAGAACAGCAAACTACCCATCAATAAACTTTTACTAGCGCTAAATCCTGCCATAATAATTAAAATATTGCTGACTGCCGCGCTGATACATCCGAATTTAGTAGTATTTTTCTTTCCCAAACGCGGTACTACTAAAAAGCCAGTTGAAGCAATTCCAATTAAAGTGCCAATGCCAAATGGAACGTTTAATCTTGTGGTTTCGGCAATACACATCCCAAACACTTCACCACCATAGGGTTCCAATACTGAATCTTGCATAAAAAGGCTAATACTTAATACTAGTAAAAACCCGAAAAATAAACCAGTTTGACGGTTGGCTGTTAGAACTTTTAATGCTTGACTTAAAGTTATTTGGTCTTCTCTTTCTACTGTTGTAGAACGTAAAGAATAACGGGAATATTTTTTTTCTACACCGAAAGTTGCCAATATACATAGTCCGAAAACTAAAGCTGGCATCATAATAAATACGGGGTTGATTGTAGCTTTTAGTTGTGGGATATTAGCTATTTCTCCTACTTGAGAAGGATTGTAAGACAAAATAGCAGCGCCGCAAATTTCTGGTGTTTCTAGCAACCTAGAACTGACAATTGCCCCTATTACAATACCAACCATCAACATTGACCATACAACCCCAATCAATTTAGAACGGTTGTCTTCATCTGTGACATCTACTAGTAAAGCAGCAAAAGGAGTAGAACTTGCACTGAGAGCTAAACCGTAAAGTGCAAAAACGAATGCCAGTATTGCAGCCCAAGCGTAAGTTTGAAAACTCCATCCACTAACTTGCAAGCTATAGCCCAACTGCCAAACTACTTGCAGCGCGATAAAAGAAATAACAGTAAAAAAAGCTGCACCAATCCATACATAACCAGAACGATGATAGCCGCCAATCGGTTTTGCGTCGGACATTTGCCCAAACAAAACCCGCGCTGGGCTGACAAACTGGTACATGGCGATCGCACCAGCGGCAATTAAGGGCAAAACTTTGAGTTCGTCAATCATAACTCGGTTAAGTACCCCCAATGTCAGGAGGGACATAATACCAAGTCCCATTTGGAACAAACCCAAACGGAACATCGTTAAAATCTTGATTCTAGGAAGCGATTTTAATTTGTCAGAGTTGTTGGATTCTGGTGATGGTAAAGAATCGCTGTTTGCCATAACTACTTAAAGGTAAAAATATAAATAGATCGGAAGTAACCATAGATATGCGTCGAAGCTTATCTAATTTATTTTGTGGCTACTTTCGCTATTATCTCATTACTATTTATTCATGAATAATTTCCTGTGCGAACAGCATCTTGATTTAAATTTGTCAGCAAGATATACACCAGATTTCAGCAACGCGCAGGTACAAAAATACCCCACCCGCCCGCTCCGCGCACCCTCACGCCACCCTTCGGGTATCTCCTAAGTCCCTTCGGGACGACCTCCGGTACGGAGACGCTCCGCCTACGCGTTGTGACTCGTCAGAGTAACAGCAATAGCGAGTGGGGGAGCACCCCTTAACCGCGCTGCTTCACTTGCTACAACCGAGGGCACCTCGGCAACGCAGTGGCTCCCCTTAATAAGGGGAGGGCTGGGGAGGGGTATTTTCCTGCAACTTGCCTGCCTGCTGTAAATAAAACCTTTTTTCGCGTTAACAGCGATACACTTAAATGTAAAGTATTGTAAAAATATTTAGTTAACAGTGGAAAGCATCACATTAGGAAAAAATGGTCTATCGGTTACCCCTCTGTGTCTGGGTACTTGGGCTTGGGGTGATAAACTATTTTGGAATTATGGCGACGAATATGGATCTGAACAGGTAGAACAAGCTTTTAATGCTGCAATTGAAGCTGGTATTACGTTTTTTGATACCGCGGAAGTCTACGGGTTAGGACTTTCAGAAGAATTGATCGGACAGTTTATCAAAAAAACCGACAAACAGGTGCAAATAGCCACGAAGTTTGCTCCTTTACCTTGGCGATTTTCTGCTGAATCTGTCTCTGATGCGTTAACAGAAAGTCTTAAACGTCTTCAATTAGAACAGATAGCATTGTACCAGGTACATTGGCCTTTCACTTTTTTTATGAGCCAAGAAACATTGATGAATGCCTTGGCAACAGAAGTGGAAAAAGGCAGAATTTCAGCAATTGGTGTGAGTAATTATTCTCAAAGTCAAATGCAAGAAGCACATCAAATTTTAGCTCGTCGCGGTATACCTTTGGCTGTTAATCAGGTGCGTTATTCTTTATTAACTCGTCAAGTTGAAAGTCAAGGAATCATCGCCACAGCAAAACAATTAGGCGTAACAATTTTGGCTTATAGTCCTTTAGCTCAAGGATTGCTTACGGGTAAATATACTGTAGAAAATAGTATAAATCCTACTGGTGCAAGAAAAATAGATCCACGATTTAGCAAAGAAAGTTTACAAAAAATTGAGCCGGTAATATCTTTATTAAGAACTATCGGCGAAAAATACAATCGTACTCCCGCACAAGTTGCTCTCAATTGGTTAATCGCTCAAGGTAATGTAATCCCTATTTCCGGTGTCAAAACAGCGGAGCAAGTGAAACAAAATGCTGGTGCTTTGGGTTGGGAGTTAAGCGATGATGAAGTTGTTCAATTAAATGAAGTTAGTTGCCCTTGGTTAAATTAAAAAGTTCTATAATAATTGTCATCAAATGATCGGAAAATAAGGAAATTAGTAAACCTGCTATTTTTAAATTAAGATAGTGGGTTTCTTAATACTAGAAATTATTACAACTGATATTCAGTTCAGATGGACGCTTTTATATAGCGAATTTCACTTGAATAAAGTACAAAAATGAAAATTTCATGGGTACCCTCTGAAATTCGGCTTAAAGCCTCTCCCTTCTAGAGGGGAGAGGTTTGGAGAGGGGTTTGGGCTGTATTTCACTCAAACGAAAACTGCTATATTTTGCGCTAAAGCGCGACTACAAACATTTTTTTTAAGTGTAATGGTCAACTTGATATTATTTAATATTGCAATATTAAACTTAATTGAATTCATAAATAATTGCTGGCTCCATTGCAATCTTTTAAAGATTGTTCCTATAGAGTAGGAAGGATGAATCTTACATTGAAACCAGTTACTTTGATATTTAATAAACTTTGCTTAAATTATTTCTAATATCAAGTTCGATTGATCGCTACGCTTATGTTTGGTTGTATTTTAACTAATAACCATTCAAAAGATGCCAGCTCGCTATTAGCTTTTAACAGCCTCATCAATAACTGAAGTGGTCAAACGAACCTGATATGATTTGCGTTCTCATCCAATTAAGAATGAAAATTTTATTTCTCTACCAGTAAAATTACTCTAAATGAAATATGAAATTCTATAACTAGTAGAGATTATCTTGCTACTAACTTAATGCTTAAGATGCCGATTCTTGAGCAGCGCTAGAATTTACTTGATTTTGATGCATGGAAGATTCTCGATTGCTTGTTTTTAGTTTTGGCTTGGGCGTTACACCACCACCATTACCACCGCGTTTTCCATCTCTATGTTTGCCATCCTGTACCCAACGACGGTTTCTATCGCCAGAGGAGCGACGTGATGAAGAACGTAGTTTGGGTTTTGGTGAAGAATAGCTTGCATCTTCTTCGGGTATGCTGTCTGCTTTTAACCAATCTGGACGAGTTTGATCGTAAGCAATTTGTAAAGCTGCTGCTGCAATAGCATGAGCATCATATTCTTCGCTTAGTTCGCGCACGATAGGCAAAAATGAAGCCAAACGTTCGCCACTCAAAGCTTCTTTTACCTGAACTTGCAGTTTTTCCAACTGTCGCGCTTCAATTTGGGCGCGGGTGGGAATAGAAAGCATTTGCCAACTTTGGCGATTGTGGCGTTCGATCACTTGCTGTTTGCGTCGCTCAAATGGCTGTACCAAGGAAATCGCAGTTCCCTCTTTACCTGCTCTACCAGTACGTCCGATACGATGTACGTAGGTTTCTACACTATCGGGTAAATCAAAGTTTATGACGTGGGTAAGCTCATCAACGTCTAAACCCCTCGCAGCAATATCAGTTGCAACTACCCAACGAACTTGACGATTTCGGAAGCGCCCTAACAATCTTTCTCGTGCTTGTTGCGATAAATCGCCATGGTATTCGTCTACGCTGTGCCCCGCACCTTGCAACTGATTGGTAAGTTCAGCTGCAGTACGTCGAGTACGAACAAAGATTAATGCTGTCTCGGGATCTTCCATTTCCAAGATCGGCTGTAAAGCCCTTGCTTTCGTCCAGTGACGAGGTATCAAGTAAGCTACCTGATTAATTTTATTTGGAGCCGCTTTTGGTTGTTGAACCGTTACCGTTACGGGATCGTTTAAAAACTTATTTACCAACTGACGAATTGATGGCGGCATTGTCGCCGAAAATAAAGCTGTCTGACGCTCTGTTGGTGCTTTGGAAAGAATTTTTTCTACATCGTCGATAAAGCCCATACTCAACATTTCATCAGCTTCATCCAACACAAACCACTTTACATGGTCGAGCTTTAAGCAACCCCTATCCAATAAATCAATTACTCGCCCAGGAGTACCTACAACAACGTGAACTCCACGTTTTAGCTGCATCATTTGACGATCGATTGATTGGCCGCCATAAATTGCTAATATTTTTAATCTTTGACTGCCAACAAATTCAGAAATAGCACTATGAACCTGAATTGCGAGTTCGCGAGTCGGAGCCAAAACTACAGCTTGTACTACTTTTTGGCTAACATCTATCCGCTCTAAAATTGGTAGGGAAAATGCTGCTGTTTTACCGGTTCCAGTCTGAGATTGACCTACTACATCGCGGCCCGACAACAATTGAGGAATTGCTTGCTGTTGAATATTAGTTGGTGTTGTAAAACCAAGTTTTTCTAATTGTGCAAGGCGTTGGTCTGAAATTCCTAAATCTTCAAAAGTAAGACTCATCAATTCTCCTATGTTTTAAGTTTAATCTTCAATATTAGTGTTAGTTGATTCTCTATTAGTCAAGCAAAATCGATAACCAACAGCCAAATTCAGAGCAAAATTTAAACAACTTTTCCGTATAAGTCGTATATATCAGCTTCTTGAATTTCTACCGGTACAATTGCTCCCAAACTTGCTTCTCCACGAACATATACTTGTCCGTCAACTTCTGGAGCGAATCTACCAGAACGACCGATGAATTCTCCCGTACTTGGATTTTCTTGCTCAATTAACACATTAACTACTTTGCCAATTTCTAGTTGATTTTTTTTCCAAGAAATCGGCTGTTGAATTTGCATTAACGCATCTCGCCGCTCATCCATTAATTGTTGCGGCAATTGAAAAGGTAAATTATACGCTTTTGTTCCTTCCTCCGGTGAAAAAGTAAAAACACCTACGTGATCGAATTTATGGCGTTCGACAAACTGACATAAATGCCCGAAATGTTTGTCTGTTTCGCCAGGAAAACCCACAATGAAGGTTGTTCGCAGCACGGCATCCGGCAACGCCTCCTTTATGCGTTCGATGACTGCATCGTTCACCTGTCCTTGCCAAGGACGATTCATAGCGCGAAGAATTTCAGGATGGGAATGTTGTAATGGCAAATCTAAGTAAGGTAAAACATTATCTGTTTCTTTGATTGCCAAAATTACATCTGGGGTTAGTCCCGTAGGATAAGCATAGTGCATCCTAATCAACGGTATATCAACCTTACCCAGAGCCCTAAGCAATTCTGCTAATTTGGGCTTTTTGTAAATATCTATACCGTAATTTGTAGTTATTTGGGAAATTAATATTATCTCCCGCACTCCTTGAGATGCTAACTGCTCTGCTTCAGCAACTATTGATTCAATAGTACGCGAACGTTGATTTCCTCGTAGATGAGGAATTATACAAAATGCACAACGATAGTCGCACCCTTCTGCAACCCTTAAGTAAGCTACACTTTCAGATGTAGTCCGATAGCGAGGTGTTGTTTCATCAGCAATAAAAGTAGGTTCGGCGCTTACTTCCTTGACACGCTCGCCAAGCTGGGTTCGCTCTATTACATTTACGATTTTGTTGTAATCACCCGTACCTACAACCGCTACTGCTTCTGGCAATTCCTCCAATAATTCCTCTTGGAAATGCTGTGCCATGCAGCCGGTAATCACGATCTTCTTATCAGCCTCTGCTAATTCTACTAAGGTTTTAACTGATTCTTCTCTTGCTGCTGCGATAAAACTACAAGTATTGACAATTACATAGTCCGCTAATTCTTCATTACAATCAACGCTGTAACCTGCTTCTACCAGGAGACCAAGCATATGCTCTGTATCAATTCTATTTTTCTCGCAGCCTAGGTGAGAAATTGCAATTGTTGGCTTATCACCCATATTATTAAAAAAAATTGCTGTTTCGAGTTATTATTGTAGTTTATGGTTATTTATATAGGAATTTTGCCGCTGATAAATTGCAATAATCCTAGATATTATCCATATTTCTTATCCCTTATAGCTATACGTACGCGGTCGCAGTAAAATATTAATTTAGATGTTCCGAACAAAAATTACAGGACAGTATTCCTATAAATTATTTCTTTCACATCAATAAAAAATAGTTTTTTACCATTACTCAGCCAATTTGATTATTTTCACCTAAGTATCTTTTTGGTGTTTTACATTACCTTAATCCGTGCAATACTGATTTACTCGTTAGGAAGCAGCCGACTGACATCGGCTTTTGTTGAGAAGTCGCTACCCTAAAGGAAATCGCAGGCTGAGTTACGCTTTTGCGCTGTGGTAATGTTACCTCTTTACCGAACGATTGCCTGTATCTGTGGCAGACAAAATACTACCCCAGTTGAAGCTGCAAGACGCAGGACGGCGAGCGGCCGACTCCTCTGGTGTCGTCTTTAATCTTAACATATCTTATGAAAGTTTTTTGTCAAATTCCATCTTTAGAAGGAGGTTTCTTAACTTCGATATGTAAAACTTTCTTTCTTTTGTGAGAAAATTACTCGCAGTTTTGCAAAACATTAAAAGCAAGCCGTCATGTATTTATCCATTCTAAATTGGATATAGCAGTTGTTTTGTCTGTAGGTGAAGCCAAGTTTTCTAGACGAGTGCGACCGGCGATTGATTCTATTGTCAACTGTACCGACG
>JBCBQE010000139.1:0-10803 GCA_039820385.1 Cyanobacteria bacterium J06635_10 | reverse complement strand
TTGAGTTGGGGTCGCTCATCCCCATCTCAATTCCAACCAACTTCGGCTCTTCCAACTTCGGCTCTTCCTTCGTTTAAAACTTAATTTGTGAGTAAAATCGGCAATTATATAAGTATTATCTCCTAAATAATACACAATAAATAAATTTTTCTTACTTAAAATAACCTATCGAATAGCCCTATATTCCCGGATGAAGGCAAAGTGAGGTAGCTGGGAAAAAAGAATTTTAACTTCAAGCCATTAATCTAAGCTTTATTGACACAGGTGGAGTATTAAACTACAAAACCTATCCCTGCAATAGAGAGAATTCTAAGTCTCTGTATTTTTGCGGATATAAGTCCTCAATATATACAGCATATTTCAGCAACGCGCAGGTACAAAAATACCCCACCCGCGCTCCAAAGCGCACCCTCCCCTTACTAAGGGGAGGGTTGGGGAGGGGTGTACTTCCTGCAACTTGCAAACTTCTGTAAATGCATAAGTCTTGAAGAAAATAGGACGGACGATCGCAACGCCGGCATATTGTTTCTTGTAGGCTGTGTCACTTCCCATGAAAAATTTTTAATGGGAAGTGACACTTTGTAAGATTATGAACGCAATAATAAGACTGCGGAGGGTAGGACACCAACGGGAGTATTGTAACACTTGCGTAAATCCTGGAAAAATCAAGCAAGTTATTTTCAAATAGCTCGCTTGATTTTTTTGATAAATAAAGCTTTTATTATTTACCGTAAAAACTCTGAATTTAGTAGAGGAGAATTAGTCTGCTGAGATTTAGTTAGTGGAGGTAAAACAACTCTGGAATTTTGCGATTGAGGTTTAATTTGATATCGATTTCCCCAACCATCATTAAAGTTTTCTGGTTCTCGGGGTGGTGTTGTTTTACCTACAGGTAAAGGTATAGAGCGGTATTGGCTTGTTTGTACGTATTTTTCACCTTCATTAGTAAACCGAAGGGATTTACCTTCAAGCTCTTGGTATTGTGGGCTAGATTGTTGAAGATTTTGTTTATCTTCTGAAGATGGTAATTGCCCGTCAGGATTGAAAGTAGCAATGAAGGTGACTTCATTTTCAGGAGTAAATTTGTTTAAATCTTGATTTAACTGCCATACTTCCTGAAAATTGCCATTGGCTGCCACTTGCCATAGATTTAAGTCTGCTTCCCATTTTCCCTGTTTGACTTCTACGATTTGGCGAGCCAAAATTGAACGGTTTATATTTTCATTATCATCATTAATTATTACTTCTGTGTTTGCTGTGTTTGGCCGCAAATAACGAACTGCCGTGATGGCAATACGACTAGATTCAGGTAAATTTGTACTGCCGACTACTTTGTATAAACCATTGCTACTTTCTCTTTGTATACCCTGTATTTCTAACTGTGCTTCACTTTGTGATTTATTTGCACACCCAGTACTTCCTAGTAAAAGTATACAGAGAAAAGCGTATGTATATTTTAAGACTTTTGCCTGGAAAAATTTTTGGTTTAAAAATCGAAAATGTTGCTTTTGCATAAAATATTTGCTTTAAAGAGCAGATTAAATCTGTAATTTCCACATTTTTATTTATTTTGCCCAAATTTTATTCAAAAATTAGTACCTTTACAAATTCTTATTGTAACTTTACGAGGTTGACAAAATAAGTATTATCCCCTCGATGATATGAATTTTTTTTGTTAAAGTAGCGACATTATATGGCGAAAATATTTACTTATACATTAATTGGGGTAATGAAATCTAAAATACTAGAGTGTGAGAAATTGACTTTGATAAAAGAGTTTCACAAACAAAAACCATTCTTCTTGCTTTGTGCTATTTCAATATCGGTGTTATCGACTTTGGGTGCAAGCGATCGCTCAGCTGCTCAAATGATATCCCCGACCGATCGCCAAAGTTGGTATTCAGGAAATTTACTAAGGGTACCACAGTCATCGATACCTAGTGGAAGAACAAAACAACCGTTGCAAAAAATGCCGCCGCCACCGAATGCTTCTTATATCGATGCGGCATTATCTAGCCTAAAAGTAGAACAGTATTTACCCTTAGACAACATCAAGCAACTAGAAAATAGCTTTATCCAAGAACAAATAACTAGTAAAACTAAAGGTGGAATTGAGCAATCGAGAGGAATCGGAAGGAAAACAAAACCTATAGGTGGCCCTTCCGGGACTTATGAAGTTAAGCAAATAAACGCACAAGCTGTTCCATTACCACCACCTCCCGGTAGCAGCCAAGAATTTGCTTCTCCCATAGCACCTACTTTAAACCAAAATTTTAACTCTCAAATTCCAATTGCTCCCTTACCACCACTTCCAGGTACCAATCTACAGCAGAAATCGAATGCAAATAATGCACCGACATTCAATCAACTACTTAATTCTAGAACCACATACTCATCTCAATACCCTAAATCTCTCCCCCCTAACAATGGGCCAACATTTCAACAAATGCTTGATGCTTACCGCAGGCAAGCACCAGTTTCAGTAACTTCAACACCGACTTTTAATACACTGCTTAATTCTCAAGGAGGAATACGTCCATCAGTTCCATTAACTACAAGTCAGCAGTTGGGAACAACCCCTATGATGCCAGCACCTTCTCCAAGCACAGCACAGCTAACTCCACAAAACATCAATGAATTGCAGCCTTTAAGAAGTAGTGCGGCTTTAAGGGAATCTTCTTTGCGGGTGGAAGGTGTTTATGTAACTCAAGGAGACGATACTTCAGCACGAGGAAGAATTACCGGAATCTATCCACTCTCCTCTCAAGTATTGTTTGGAGGAACCTTAGATTTAACAAGTGAGGGTAGCTCCTTTGATGATTCCCGACGGGAAGGTTTGAATATTAACGAACTTTATTTAGCAACATCTATATCGGGCTTACCCAATTTACGAGTCGCAGTCGGCCAGTTAGATTTGACATCTTATTTTGACCGCAATACCTTTGCCAAAGATGGAGCGAGCCAGTTCTTTAATCCAGTATTCCAAACGAACCCAGCCTTAGCAGCTACAGGAATAGCTTCTCGTACTGGATTGTTAGTTAATTGGAGTGTAACGGACAATATCGATACTAAAGCAGCTATTTTTTCATCGTCTGATAGTTTGAGCGAATTTAGCTTGGATGGATTCGCTGGCGAAATTGGCGTTCGTTATGGTAATGCAATTATTCGCGGTACTTATAGCAATAATAGAGATGCCGGTAACAACGATACTTTTTCAGAAAGTTTTCAAATCAATCGCGGGAATGACGAGTTCGGAGTTTTAGAAGACGATCGCGAGGAAGCATATGGTGTAAGTGCTGAAGTTTTTATTCCCAAAATGAAACTCGGTCTTTTTGGGCGTTATGGCCGTTACGAAAATCGAGATTTAGGAGAAGGTGCAGATACATATCTCATAGGAGCTAGTTTCTTAGATATATTTAGTCCCGACGATCGATTGGGATTAGCTTACGGACGCGATTTATCTAATGATGAATTGCGTGAAGGGAACCAACCTGATGTATTGGAGCTTTATTACGACTTTCAGTTTCTTCCTAATCTTAGATTAGGTTTCTCTGTCCAAGGTAGAGACGAATTTGAAGAAACAGTTCTGGGTGTGAGAGTTAAATCAGATTTTGATGTAACCCCAAGGGGGAGATTTGCTCGATGAGTCACAAACTAAATTTGCTTTATAAAGCTAATTTATGGCAACAAAAACGAAAAACAAAAAGTAAAACGATTGTGGGCATTAGTTTGTTACCTTTTCACTTATTCGTTTTTACTTTTCCTATTGCATTGTTAACTTTGAATAATGTAGCTCCCGTACAAGCTCAGAATTCATCTGCGGCGACCAAACGGGGTTACAATCTGCTCAAGAAAGGATGGGTAGATGATGCTATTAGTGCTTTTCAACAAGCCTTAAAAGGTAATCCGCAATCCTTACAAGCCAGATTGGGTTTAGCTATTGCTTACAACCGCGCTGGACGTATCGAAGAAGCATTTCAAGCTTATCAACAAGTATTGGCGCAAGATCCTCAAAATCAAGCGGCGCTGAAAATTGTGGGGATGATGGGTACTTATCGTTCTGAGTGGAACAAACCCGGTATCAACGCTCTCAATACTTTGCTGGAGTTGAACCCCAAGGATCTGCAATCTCGTTATTATCGGGCTTTGCTTTATTCCTATCAAGGACAATTTAGCCGATCTATTGCCGACTTTCAAATCGTGTTGGCTAATAATCCCACCCCCGAAGCAATTATTGGTGCTGCTCAAACTTATAGCTACAGTGGCGATTATCAAAAGGCAAATGAACTCTTCAATCGCTATCAAGCAACTGGAAAACCGATAAAAGATTACGCTGCGGTTGCTTATGCTCTTACCTTACGTAAAACTGGCAATCCTCAAAAAGCGATCGCCATTTTACAAAGGCAGTTGCAGGGTTCCCAAACCCTCGATCAATTAGCCATACTTGCTCGTGCAGAACTTTCTCAAGCATATATTGCCAATAAACAAGAATCGCAAGCTTTAGCGGTATTAGAACCTTTAGAAAATCGAGAAGAGGCGATTTTACCTTTAGCGCGATCGCTCAATGAAATTCGTAAGAATACAAACAATGCCACCTTGACGCAACGAGTTAGCAATCTCTACCGCCAAACGCTTGATAATAACCCCAATCCTTCTACCAGTCTGCTGCGGGAAATTGCCGATGTATTTAGTGGTTTACCCCAAGGTGAAGAAACAGCATTACAGCTTTATCGCCGTTTAGCTTCCATGTTACCTAACGATAAAAGCTTGGTAGTGCGTCAGCTAGCTTTGGAATACAAACTAGGAGCGATCGCCAAAATCGATCTGAACCAACGCTTGGCGCAAACACTGCAAAATTTACCTACAGATTCGGTACAAATGCAACAGTTAGCTGTAGCATTGGCTGATATAGATGCTCCCGATGCTCAACTTTTACCTGTGTATCAAAGTATTTTGCAAACACAAGTGAAAGTACCGTTTTTGAATTTTCGGGTAGCTCAAATGTATTTGCAACTTAAGGATACAATCCGAGCTAGACAAGCTTTAGCAAACTATACGGCAACATCTCAAGGTTCCCAAGATATGGCACCACAGTTGCTGGCGGCAGAAATAGAAAGACAAGAAGGTAACTTAGAAGGTAGTTCTCAACGCTACTTCGCTATACTGACAAGCAATCCCAGCAACGATATAATTAATGGTGCTTTGCGCGGATTGGTAGGTGTAAAAGTGCAGCAAAAGCGTTTTACAGAAGCTTTGGTAGTATACGACCAATTTATAGAACGTAATCCCCAAGATATAACCGCTCAGTTGGGACGTACTAGCGTTGCCTATCAAGCCAAACGTATTTCTAAACCACAAGCTGAAGCTGTTTTAAACAATTGGTTAGCAACTCAGAAAGCAACCAATACCCCACCAGAACTGTATAGTTTGGTAGCACAGTTACCTACAGATCCTTCTCGCGAATCACTATATAATTACTTAGTAGAAATTGACTCTAGTAACATTAAATTACAACAGCAATTGCTTGAAGTTATAGCTCAGCGAAATCCAAGTGAAGCACGCTTGCGAATGAAGCAGTTGATTGCCAATGCTCCCAATGATCCAAATTCATCTCAGAGAATCGCATTGTTAGCTCGGGCTGTTGGCGATTTGAATATGGCTAGTAAAGCTTATGAAAATATTGTGGCCGAACAACCGGATGATGTAGACGCTTTAGCTGCTTTGGGCGGAATTCGCTTTGAGCAAAGGCGATTTGATTCAGCCGAACAAATTTATTCCAAAGTCTTGGAACAAAACCCGCAAGATCCACAAGCACGCCGCGCCCTTGCTGGGTTAAATGCTATATTTGACCGACCTTTAGCAGCCCTCAAAGCCCTAGAACAACTACAAATTGAGCAAATTGCCAATGGTGAAAGGGATGCTGAAATTTCTAACCAGATGCGGCAAATACAAGAAGACTTTCTGCTACGACGTGGTTTTCAGCCACCTTGGGAAAGTTACGAACGTCGAAGCAAAAATTAATCTTCAAACAAATTTTTGATGAAGAATAGATGTTTTAGTTAATTCCACGCACTGACAAGGGAATAGTAATACTAGGAGAAGTTTCTCGAACTTATATTTGAGAAATTAAGAATAGGGAAGATGAAAAAACAATATCAAAGGAATAATAAGTATCGCCCTTAGAGAAGAGCGAATTATCTTAGACTCTATATTTACTTCCTTTGCTAAGTTACTTCTTCAAACCTATTATTTTTCCCTTGAATAATTGGCAAAAATTAATGCAAATGGTTCTGAATATGAACTATCTTCCAAAAGTGGCAGCTATTTTTAGCATTTTTATTATATATGGCTGTAATTGGAGTTATTCAGCCACAAATGCTGAACAAAACACCAATAAATCTTTGGAATCAACACCTACCCCATCAGTTATCAACGAAGATCCTCCTACAGGGTATAGCTCCGCTAATAGCGTTCAATTTTTTGCAGCCCTTCCTCCATCAACTCCCAACCGCCAGTTATTAGTGGAAAGCTGGGAAAGCTATCGTCGTCGATTTATCCAGAGAGATGGACGGGTAATTGATTACGAAGCCAGCGATCGTTCTACCAGTGAAGGACAAGCCTATGCCATGTTAAGAGCGGTATTAATCGACGATCCTGCAACCTTCGCCTTAACTTTAAACTGGGGAGAAAACAACTTACAAAGGCTGGAGGGCGGCAAGCCAGTAGATAGTTTATGGGCTTGGAAGTGGGGGCGTAAATCTGATGGTAGCTGGGGTTCCATAGATGAGAACTTTGCTAGTGATGGGGATATAGATGCTATTACCGCCTTGATATTTGCCTCAAGGCGCTGGAATCGTCCTGATTACCTAAAAATAGCCAAAACTAAACTGCAAGATTTGTGGAAATATTCGACTGTAGTTGGGGCAGAAGGTAAACGCTATCTGCTACCAGGCCCCAAGGCTGCATTTGTGAAAAATTCATCCAATTTTTACCTGAACCCATCCTATTTTGCTCCCTACGCTTTTCGCTTGTTTGCCCAAGTCGATCCCGAGCGAGATTGGTTAAGTTTAGTAGATACTAGCTATGAAGTATTGAAAGATTCTAGACAAATCAGTGCTGTAAATTTACCTAGTGACTGGGTTGTTCTAGATTCAAAAACAGGTAAATACCAACCTGTACCTCCTGATAGCCCCCTAAGTAGCGCATACAGCTTTGATGCATTCCGTGTTTGGTGGCGAATAGCATTGGATGCAAGTTGGTTTAATTCGTCTCAAGCACGAAGTTATCTTGAAACATCTACTCAGCATTTAATCAAGTTGTGGCAAGAGCAATCAAGCATACCAGCACGAATAAACCTTGAAGGTAAAGCTTTAGTAAATTATGAAGCTACATCTCAATATGCCATGCTTTATGCTGCAAGCAAGCTGATAGAACCAGAATTGGCTCAAGAATTACTAGATCAAAAATTGCTGCCTCGATACCAACAAGAAGTTTGGGACGATAATGAAGCTTACTACACTCAAAATCTTGCTTGGTTAGGCTTGCTATCTCCAAAAGCAATTTCTCCAGAACTTTTGCAAAATAATTAAGAAGTTATGGCACTTTTCTCAAAAAAGGGAATAGAATAAATCAGCCATACTTAAGTAATAAAAAAATACTCAAGACAAGTATTTTTACTAAACCAAAAATAGACAATTTAAAAACAATTTCATACTTGATTTACCTAATAATTAAAAAACTGTGTTATGAAGCATCTATTTAGTTTTAAAGCGTTTAATAAGGCATTTATTCTATGTTTTTGCTTGCTATCGGCTTTACCAACTGCAGAAGCTAGCATTAAAAATGAATTATCACAATCGAATGGTATTTTATTAGCACAAGCATCTAGAAATAGAAGAAATAGCGCTAGGAACTCGAAAGCTTCTCAACCGAAATACGACGAGGAATACGTTTTAGAATTCAATCGCAGTCCGATAGTTGGCAACCGGATGCGTTTGCGAGGGGTTTACTCTGAAGGTCGTCTGGGTTTTACTCGCCCTCGTGGTTGGAATGTGGGTAGTGTAAAAGCTTTAATTCGCTTTCAACACTCGCCAGCACTTTTTGCCAACCGCTCTAATTTAACCGTACTAATCAACGATCGGGCTGTAGGTAGCTTCCCTCTAAATCGCAAACAATCTCAAGTAGGTAATGTACTTATAGATATCCCCGCAAAGCTGCTACAAGAATATAATGAACTCAAAATTGTAGCACAACAAAATAATACTTCTGGATGTAGCGATCCAAGCGATCCAACCCTATGGACAGAGATTTTACCAGACTCAAAATTAATTTTTAACTTCGCGCGTAAACCAATTCCTCTCAACTTTAGTAATTACCCCTATCCCTTCTTTGACAACCTTAATTTAGAAACGAACAAAATCGCTTATTTACAGCCTCAAGGTGCTGGTAAATCTTGGCTAGAGGGTGCGGCACGTTTGCAAGCTTCATTAGGCAGACAGGCTGAGTTTCGTCCGATAGAAACAAACTTAATCTCCGATATCGCAGATGTATCGACAAATGAGAGATTGGTCATTATTGGTACTCCTAGCGAACAACCTGCCCTGGCAGATTTGGATTTACCTCGTAAAATTGCGGGTTCTCAAATTTTAGACTCCAATCAGAACCCAATATCAGAAGATACGGGGGTACTAATCATGACTACTACCAAAAAAGGTAAAGTCCCCGTTCTCATTGCTACTGGAAATGGTGCAAAAGGAGTTGCTAAAGCTGTACGCTTTTTAGCACAGCCCTCTTCGCGGAAAATGGGCACGGGACAAGTCGTTTTAGTCAATAGACTTGAAGAAGCCAGCACCCCTGGACAGCGGCAGTGGCCTCGTTTTTTACCAGAAGCTGATAACTTCCAACTGAGCGATATTAAAACTCAATTTAACGGTGATGCCTTTAGAGACGTGAGCGTACGTGGTTCTGCGGCACCAGCAATTGACATCGATTTCCGTGCATTACCGGATGACAGATTTCTGCGCGGTAGTTCAATGAACTTGGTTTACAGCTACAGTCCACAGATGAATCCCAGAACTTCTGCTGTAGAAGTATTGTTAGATGGGGTTTTCATTGGTGGAGCGCGTCTCGATTCAGAGCAAGGAGAGATGCGTAAAAACCTGAAGGTAGATTTACCAGCTAAATTGGTTAAGCCTGATTCTAAACTTCAGGTATTTTTCCGGATGAATCCTAAAGAACCTTTTGATAAAGCAAATTGTATCAGTCCACCAGACCAACAACTGACAGGTACAGTTCATTCTGATACCAGCTTTGACTTAAAACGAGAAAATTCCGTGCAGCTACCAAACCTTAAATTAATGCAATATGGGTTTCCATTTGCTGCACCTCAAGATTTATCTAAAACTGCAATTGTACTTCCACAGGAACCAACCCCTACAAATATTTTGACAATGCTCGCTTTTAGCGAACGTTTGGGAAGGCTCAGTCGTGCAGATGCTGTCAAACTTGATGTATATACTTCAGACACATTACCCGCAGAAGTACGTAAAGAAGATCATTTGGTTGGAATTGGTACGCGAGAAAGATTTCCCTTCCCTGAAGTATTTAAATCCCCAGGTTTTAACTTGAGTCAGTCATTTTTACGCGGCTCAGCCCAAAAAACCGTTAAAACTCCTCAAGATAGACAAGGGATGATTAAGCAAGTTCTCTCTCCTTGGAATGGCGATCGCGTTATGTTAGCTTTGGTTGCTCAGACGGATACTGGGTTAGAAAAAGTACGACAAGTATTAAGTAAAGATCCTTGGTTTTTCCAACTTAAAAAGGATACGGTATTAATTAGCAGTGACAAGAAAAACCCGGTGGCTTACGATCCAGACGGCTATCAGCTAGCATTTTTTGACAATGCTCCCTCTACTCGTCGCATCGAAAATACTAATCCTCTGAGTAAAATATCGCGGATGCTACAGGAAAATTGGCTGTTAGTGCCTGCGGGTATTGTTGGTTTATCTCTCATACTCTATGGAATTGTTCAGTTGTATCTCAAGCGGTTTTCTACTGCTGACAAGAAGTAAAGATTTTCAAAGAGATTAAATACTTCTTTCTCAATTAAAGGGGGAGTTCTTCTTTCTCCTCCTTAACTCTTAAACGGGTAAGAGATAACAATAAAATGTGTTTTTTTAATTCTTTTGAGCGATTTTTAATGCCTCTTAGGTACTCAGATTTAACAGAATATAAAATCGAAATTAAAGGTTCTCTATTACTAGTCAAGCAAAAATAAAATTAAGAAATATGAGATAGTAGCAATTTTTTGAATAATTGAAATAACTTTACCATCTATTTATTTTTTGGTAACCAAATAATTGCTAGATCGAGTATCTTTTAATTAAAAACTTTTAATTAAACAAAATAAAAACTTGCCATGCCCTCTTCAGTCCCAAAGTCTACCAAAAAAAAGCAGCGCTTTAACTTAAGCAGATGGCTAATTGACCTCACACCCAGCTTTTTCGATAGCGCATTAGAAAAAGTGGGAATCAAACAGTTTAAGTGGCTGATTCTACTGCTACTAATATTCTCAATTCCGCTGATTATTACACCGCTAGAAGTTTGGCAGCAAGGAGCTATCGCTGTTTTTCTCGTACTACTAAGTCAACTGGTATTAGGAGCAGAAGAAGAAGAATCTTCTAGAAAAGTTAGCGATTATTATCACCTGTTTATGGTGTGGCTGAGTCTGGTAACAACAATGCGGTATTTATATTACCGTCTCAGCTATACTCTTAACTTCGACGGATGGATAAATGGTATTGC